>JAYVSF010000385.1:0-5924 GCA_043775605.1 Myxococcales bacterium | reverse complement strand
CTACCTGCGGATTAGCCGCAGGTAGGAGCCGATGGGTAAGACTGCGCATCCTCAGGCCGAGGGTCGGCTCGATCACATGACGTCGATCGTCAGAGCTGCGGGCATCAAGCTCACCCACCAACGACTGGAAATCTTCCGGGAGATCGCTGCGAGCGCGGAGCACCCCAGCGTCGAGACGGTCTTCAGCGCCGTACGGGCACGCGTGCCGACGGTGTCGCAGGACACCGTGTACCGGACGCTGTGGCTGCTCCACGACCTGGGGCTGGCTGCGACGATCGGGCCGCAGCGCGACGGCGTCCGGTTCGACGCCAACCTCGACCCGCACCACCACTTCGTGTGCGTGCGCTGCGGGCTGGTGCGCGACTTCGAGGCCGCCGACCTCGACGGGCTGCGCCTGCCCGGCGCCGTGAAAAAGCTCGGCACCGTCATCGCCGCCCACGTCGAGGTCCGCGGCGTGTGCGCGGCCTGCGCCCAGCCGTCGGCGGCGCCCGGCGCCCCCACCACCCCCAACCCGTCCCCCCGCAGGAGCAGACCATGAGTGACGACCCGAAGCCGGCCGGCAAGTGCCCGGTGATGCACGGCGCCGCGAGCGCGACCAACGCCACCCGAACCAACCGCGACTGGTGGCCGCACCAGCTCAACCTCAAGATCCTCCACCAGCACGCGGCCCCGTCGACCCCGCTCGGCGAGGGCTTCGACTACGCCGCGGCGTTCGCCCAGCTCGACCTGGCCGCCCTCAAGCGCGACCTGACCGCGCTGATGACCGCCTCGCAGGCCTGGTGGCCCGCCGACTACGGCCACTACGGGCCGCTGTTCATCCGCATGGCGTGGCACAGCGCCGGCACCTACCGCATCAGCGACGGCCGCGGTGGCGCCGGCACCGGCACCCAGCGCCTGGCGCCGACCAACAGCTGGCCGGACAACGGCAACCTCGACAAGGCGCGCCGCCTGCTGTGGCCGATCAAGCAGCGGTACGGCAACGCGATCTCGTGGGGCGACCTGATGATCCTCGCCGGCAACTGCGCGCTGGAGTCGATGGGTTTTGCGACCTTCGGTTTCGCCGGCGGCCGCGTCGATCTGTGGGAGCCCGAGGAGGACATCTCGTGGGGCAACGAGGACACCTGGCTGGGCGACCAGCGCTACAGCGGTGACCGCGAGCTGGCCAACCCGCTCGGCGCCGTGCAGATGGGCCTCATCTACGTCAACCCCGAGGGTCCGAACGGCGCGCCCGATCCCGTCGCCTCGGGCCGGGACATCCGCGAGACCTTCGCCCGCATGGCCATGAACGACGAGGAGACCGTGGCGCTGATCGCCGGCGGCCACACCTTCGGCAAGGCCCACGGCGCGGGCTCCACCGCGCTGGTCGGGCGCGAGCCAGAGGGTGCGCCGATCGAGCAGCAGGGTCTGGGCTGGAAGAACGCGTTCGGCACCGGCCTGGGCGTCGACGCGACCACCAGCGGCATCGAGGGCGCGTGGAAGCCGAACCCGACGACGTGGGACCACGGCTACCTCGACACCCTGTTCGGCTTCGAGTGGCAGCTGACCAAGAGCCCGGCCGGCGCCTGGCAGTGGATCCCGACTGATCCGGCGGCGGCGACGCTGGTCGAGGACGCCCACGACCCGACCCGGCGCCACCCGCCGATGATGACCACCGCCGACATGGCCCTGCGCATGGACGCGCGCTACGAGCCGATCGCGCGGCGCTTCCACCAGCACCCCGATCAGTTCGCCGACGCGTTCGCGCGCGCGTGGTTCAAGCTCACCCACCGCGATCTCGGCCCGCGCAGCCGCTACCTCGGTCCCGAGGTGCCGGCCGAGGTGCTGGTCTGGCAGGACCCGGTGCCGGCGGTCGATCATCCGCTGATCGACAGCGCCGACCTCGCGGCGCTCGAGGCCAAGGTCCTCGGCTCGGGCCTGTCGGTGGCCGAGCTGGTCGCGACCGCGTGGGCGTCGGCGTCGACGTTCCGCGGCTCCGACAAGCGCGGCGGGGCTAACGGCGCGCGCGTGCGCCTGGCGCCGCAGAAGGACTGGGAGGTCAACCAGCCGGCCCAGCTCGCGAAGGTGCTCGCCGTCCTCGAGGGCATCGCGGCCGAGTTCAACGCCGCCCAGTCCGACGGTAAGCGGGTCTCGCTCGCCGACCTGATCGTCCTCGCCGGCGGCGCCGCCGTCGAGGAGGCCGCGCGCCTGGCCGGCCACGAGGTCGACGTGCCGTTCACGCCCGGTCGCACCGACGCGTCGCAGGCCGAGACCGACATTGACTCGTTCGCGGTGCTCGAGCCGCAGGCCGACGGCTTCCGGAACTACCAGCGGCCCGGCCTCGCGGCGCCGGCCGAGGCGATGCTCGTCGATCGGGCCCAGCTCCTGCGGCTGACCGCGCCCGAGCTGACCGTGCTCGTCGGTGGCCTGCGCGCGCTCGACGTCAACACCGGCCACGCCCGGCACGGCGTGCTCACCCGGCGGCCGGGCACGCTCACCGCGGACTTCTTCGTCAACCTGCTCGACATGGGCACGGCGTGGACGCCGGCGGCGAAGGCCGCCGACACGTTCGAGGGCCGGGACCGCACCACCGGCGCCCTGACGTGGACCGCGACCCGCGCTGACCTGGTGTTCGGCTCGAACTCGCAGCTACGCGCGATCGCCGAGGTCCACGCCTGCGCCGGCGCCGAGCCGTCGTTCGTGCGCGACTTCGCCGCGGCCTGGACGAAGGTGATGAACCTCGACCGGTTCGACCGGCGCCGCGCCATCCCGCACTGACTCAGCGAATCGCGGGGGCGGCGGGGGCCGCGAACACGAACGGGAACGAGACGTCGAGCGGGCCGCCCTGCGGTGCGGGAAAGCCGCCCTCGGCGACGAGGTCGTTGACGCAGGCACTGACCGCGGCGTCGCCGACGGTGTCGGCGGTGATGCAGGTGTGGGCGACCTTGCCAGTGTCGGCGATGGTCCAGTGGATGACCACGGTGCCGGCCAGCGCAGGCTGCACGGCGAGCCGGCGTCCGTAGCATTGCTCGAGGTGGCCGAGCCGGCGCTGGACCTCGGCCGCGACCTGCGCCAGGTCGCTCGCGCTCGGGAACGCCGGCAGCACGAACATGCCGGCGCCGCGGATGGACGGCGCGCCCACCGAGACGGTGTCGGGCGACGCGGGCGCGGGCCGATCGCCGCGCGGGGTCGTCGACGCAACTGCCGCCCGCACCGTCGGACTGGCCGGCAGCGGGGAGGTGCAGGCCAGCCCCACCGCGCCGGCGAGGGCGAGCCCGCGCGCCGCGAACCGGAAGCGCAGGCCGGGCGGCCGGCGCGGCGTCGTCGCATCGAGGATGCGGAAGAGGCGAGCCTCGGTCGACGAGCGATCGACGATGCCGAGGGCGCCGGCGGGGGCGAGCGCCGCAGGCCCCATCGTGCGCGCGATCGCCACGAGATCGGCCGCGTAGCTCGACGGCCGGATCCCGGCGTCGAGCACCCGATCGTCACAGGCGTGCTCACGCTCGAGCCGCAGGCGCGCGGCCGCGAGCCAGGCGAGCGGGTTCCACCAGTACAGCGCGCACCCGAGCTGCGCGGCGAGCTGGACGAGCGGATCGCGACGACGCACGTGCGCGAGCTCGTGGACCAGCACGGCCTGCACCCGCGCGGCCGACCAGCCGTCCGCGGCGGCGGGCAGGAGCACGCGCGGGCGCAGCACGCCGACCGTCATCGGTGAGGCGATGGCCGCGCTGCGGCGCAGCTCGACGGGCCGCCGCTGCCCGACCGACGAGGCGGCGTCCGCGAGCGCCGCGGCCCAGGGCGCCGCGACGTCGGGCGTGGCCGAGCGCGCCAACCGGCGGGCCGCGACGTGGCCACGCACCACCCGGAACCCGACCACCGCCGCACCGAGCGCCCAGCCGAGGGCGAGCCAGGTCGGCGCCGCGCCGGTCGCGGGCGCCGCCGTCAGGCGCACCGCGCCATCGAGCGTGGGCGCGGCGATGATGGGGGAAGTCGACGACTCCGACGGCGACGACCAGCGCGCCGCCGACGGCGACGAGCGCGCCGGCAACGCGAGGCTCAGCAGCGGCAGCAGCAGCGCGCCGACCACGCCGAGCGTCCACAGCTGGTGGCGCGCGGCGGCGCTGCCTCGCCGCAACAGCGCAGCGCCGAGCCACGACGCCGCGAGCAGCACCGCGGCCTCGAGCGCGCACACCCCGATCCACGACAGCCCGGCCGCTGTCGTGACCAGGCCGGCGACGGCGGCGGCCATCAGCGTCCCTCCTTGCGCGCCTGGGCGATCAGCGCCGCCAGGCGCGCGAGCTCGGCGGCGCCGAGGGTCGAGCGCGACTCGTCGATCAACGCCGCCACCGCCTGCTCGGGCGAGCCCGCGAAGAACGTGTCGACCAGCGACCTGAGCGCCGACCGGCCGGCCCGGGCCCGCGACACCACCGGCGAGAACACGTAGCGCGGCCCGCGCTCCTCGTGCCGGATGTGGCCCTTGTCCTCGAGGATCCGCAAGAGCGCGCGCACCGCCGAGTAACCGGGCGGATCGGGCATGCGCTCGCGGACCTCGGCGGCGGTGAGCCCCTCGGCCGCATAGAGGACCTCCAGGATCTCGCGCTCGCGACGGCTCAGGGGCGGCGTGGCCATGCTAGAAAACTAGCCGACTGCTAAATTTTTAGCAAGTCCGATCGCGCCCGCTCGACCAGCGTAGGATCGCGGCGTGGCCGAGTACCGTCGCACCCTCTGCTGGCCCTTCGACGCGGACGCCCTGGCCGGGGCGATCTACTCCGCCCTCGCCGAGCGGCCGACGCCACCCCGCTTCCCGTACGAGTCGGCGTTCGAGCCGGGTCCGCGCGAGCTCTGGTCGGGCCCCGACGCCACCGGCCTCCACCTGTGCGAGACGTGGGCCTGGCAGATGACCCGCGACGACGAGCAGCTCGCCTGCAGCGATCGCACCTGGGACGCCGTCTGCCCGGGCGCGCGCTTCTCGCTCGCAGCGTGGTCGACCACCGCGCGGCTCACCATCACCGGCGAGCCGGCCGTCCTCGCCCGCGGGCTCGAGGCCCTGCATCGCACCCTCGGCCAGTCGGCCGACGAGCTCGACGTGATGGACGTGCTCGCCACCTCGGCCGCGTTCGCCATCGACGTGTTCTCGCGCCCCCACACCCGCCTGGCCTCCGTCCGCTACAGCCCGATGCGGCTGGGCTGGGTCCGCAGCGGCGACGACCGCGCCACCCTCGCCGCGCTCGACCGCCTCGCCGCGGCCGCGCCCGACCTCGACGCCGCGCCCCTGGTCGCCGCGCTCCTGCTCGCGCTCGCCGGCCGGCTCGACGACGCGCTCGCCCGCCTCGACGACGCGCTCGCCCGCCCACGGGCCGCCGCCGAACTCGCCCTGTGCAAGGCCGACGTCCTGTCGCGCCTCGGCCGCGCCGACGACGCCCGGGTGGCGCTGCCGGTGGTGTCCCCGACGACCCGCTCGCCCACGGCGCGGCCGCGCTCGCCGTCGCCGTCCATCGTCGGGCCGGCCAGCCCGCGCTCGCCGCCGTCGCCGCGGGCGGCTTCGGGCGCGAGGCCCAGTGGTTCCTGGCCGATCACGTCGATCCGCGCTGGATGCGGGAAGCCGCCGCCCGCCACGCGCCGGCCGGCTACACTGGGTCCCGATGATCGGCATCCCCCTCGGCCTGGCCTGGGCCAACGTCAGCGAGTGGTTGACCCACAAGTACCTCCTGCACGGCGCCGGCCTGCGCAAGGACGCGGTCTTCGCCTACCACTTCCACGATCACCACCGCACCGTGCGCACCCACGCCGGCGCCGACCCTGGCTACCAGGAGCCGCTGCGGGGCTGGAACCCACAGACCAAGGAGGTCGTCGGGCTCGCCGCGGCCGCGGCCCTGTACGTCCCGCTGCTGCCGGTGGCGCCCTTCTTCACCGCCACGATGTGGTGGTCGATCTGGAACTACTACCAG
>JAYVSF010000384.1:0-3303 GCA_043775605.1 Myxococcales bacterium | reverse complement strand
TGCTGAACGAGCCGTGCTCGTCGTCGCGGCCGGGATCGCTGATCCGGCACTTGGGTTAGCAGTTGCGCTTGCACAGACTTCAAATCATCAAGAGGCCGCACAAGTAGGCATGGCCTTTGCGGCCGGGTCAATCGGTGCACGCATCGTGAGCAGATTTTTGCCTGGCGCGGCAACCAAGGGCGCTGCCGCCACGACCGGCGACGGGACCACCGCGGGCGAGGATTCACTCAGTGCCGTTCGGCGGATTACTGGCAGCGGCAACGCGGGACCTTCGCTAGATTCTGGCGCGGAGGACTTGCTGTACCGAAAGGGCGGCAGCAACCCAGGGAGCTTCAAGCTGCGCGCAGGCGAAGAGGGACTATCGTTTCGCGACTCACTGTCAAATCCGCTGGACGGGAAGCAATGTCCCGTGTTCCCGCCGGGTGCGGATTACGTGTCGGTGGATCCCGCCAAACTTCCGACAGGTAGTGTGGTGCGTGACAACGTGCCGCCGGGTCACGTCACCGTCACTGGGGCGACCCCGACGCAGGTCAAGGGTGCAGTCACAGGCAAGGGCACGCTACCACAATAGGTGAACAATGTCAGATGTTTGGATCGCCGACGGCGACACAATCACAAGTAGAGAAGTTCTCGATCGACTGCGGCATGTCCTTGACACCGAGCCTGCTCTCATCGTGGAGCACCGATTCTATCGCGGCTCCAGCTCTCCATGGCGCTTCGTATGCGAGGACGTTGCCACGCTGGAAGAGTACCTGCGAACGAAGGCCCGAGCCGGTGACTCGTTCTACGTGTGGTCCTTCGAGGACTGCTGTCGCGAAGACAACACGGTGGGGCGAGGAAAGATCCCAGACTCTGAAGGCCGAGTGCCCCTTGGCGGCGCGTACTGATGATCACATGAACCGCTGCCCGCGCAAGGATGGCCCGGCGACCGAGCACGCGGGCGCCGGTGCGGCTGCGCTCGGCGGCGGCGGCGGCCTCGACGGCGGCGACCCGCTCGCGGATGGTCCGGTGGAGCTGGTCGGCGTCGCCCAGCGCGGCCGGCAGCACCAGCTCGAGCGTGACGGTCTCGGGCATCCGGCTGTCGGCCCGGAAGAAGTGCCGCGGCCGGCGGGCGGTGATGAGGCGCCGGTTGAGCAGGTCGGAGAGGCCGTTGACGCCCGGCCAGTGGTGGACCCGCTCGACCAGCCCGTCCTTCACCGGGTTGGTCGCCGCGTACACCTGCTTCTCCATCACGTCCTCGACGCCAACCAGCTCGACCAGGCACGGCGGCTCGCTCGCCCACAGGTTCTCCCACCGCCCGAGCCAGGCGTTCTGGATCTTGGCGACGAACTTGTGCAGGTGCTCGATGAACTCGATGATCCGCCCGGTCGGGTCGTACACGATCGTGTGGTGGTGCTTGCTGGCGACGAACCGCAACAACACGACGATGCCGAAGCGCAAGGCGGCCTCGGCCAGCATGTAGAGGAAGGTGTTGTTGGTCTCCGCGTCCGGGCGCAGCAAGAACTGCCGCTGGGTCGCGCGGCGCGTGATCATGTAGAACTTACCGGGCAGGACCGGACGCGGGAGCACGGCCCCCGCCCTTCCATGTCCCGTGCCAGCGCGCGGGTCGCGTGGATTCGCGCCTTTGCCCGCACGCTGTCCGACTACCGGACAACGGCGGCCGGCCACCGGACGCGACCGGCCGGCAGCCGGACACGGCCAGCCGGCAGCGGCGTCTGAGGATGGCGTTGCCACCGTCGGGCCGCGGCGATTCGACGAGGGTGGTCGATGGCGGCCTCCCACTCGGCCGTCGGCCAGGCGGCTGGTGCCCGACGGATCGGCCGGCTCAACCCGTGAGCGCCGGGCCGCGATCGTGGGGCCGCCCAGGTACCGGCCAGGCCGGCGCCCGAGATCGATCGCATCGCCGACCGGTTCGTTCGCCCACGCGCATCACCGCACCGGCTCCCATTCGTCTTGCGCTTGAGCCGCTATCGTCTAGAATTATTCAGGCAGATGGTGGCCTTCGATCTCGATAAGTCAATCGAATCCGCGACGTTGCGATTCGCGCATCGGTCCGAGCGAAAGCGGCGATCGGACGCAGGATCGTCGCGCACGGATCCTCGCGTCGAAGGGAAGCTCCGGCGGCTGCTGCGCGGGCACGATCGACCGTCGATGGGCGAGGTCCTGGCGGAGCTCCAGCGCTTCTGCCGGCGTCGTCGTCTGCGCGTGCCGTCACGCGCGACGATCTACAACGCGATCCCGCGCGTGCCGCCGCACGTGTACTCGATCCCGGAGCTGCCCGTTCACGTCCGCGACGCGCTCTACAACCTCGATCCACGCGGGAAGGTGCCGGGCCATCAGCTCGCCTTCTACGCCTTCCAATATGGGGATACCCGGGCCGCGAGCTTCGCGGCCGGCTTGCCATGGCTCGATCTCTATCAGGCGGACAAGCTGCGTGGCTGGCGCGAGCACAGCCACGGACTCCTGCGCGCCGTGCTCGTCTACCGGGCCATCAGGTGAGCGACGATCCGCTGCCGCCCGAGCGAGTGATCCCGCCGGGGCTGGCGAGGGCGGTGCGTGACCTGCCGATCTGGTTCGTGATCGGCGGCCATGCGGTGCGTTGCCTCTGTCCGTATCGCCCCAGCCGCGACGTCGACTTCGGCGTTTGCGACGCGGCCGGCGTGGTCGACCTGGTCGCACAGCTCGAGCGGACCGGCGAGGTCGAGATCGGCGAGCGCTCCGCCGACACGGTGCACCTCCGCTGGAACGGCCTCGACGTCTCGATCTTCGCGCTGCCCATCCTGGCGCCGCACGTCTGCGATCGCCGACTCGACGTGACCGGGATTCTCGGCACGAAGCTGCACGCGATCCTCGACCGCGGCACCCGCCGCGACTTCTTCGACCTGTACGTCACCCTCCAGCACCAGCAGCTCGGAATCGTCGAGTGTCTGCGGGCGATCCGCACGATCTATCAGCGGGATGTGAACGATGGCCTCCTGCTGCGAGCGCTCACCTACTTCGACGATGCCGAGCGCGAGGCCAAGCTGCCTGGCGAAGGTCGCGCCGACTGGCCCCGCGTGAAGAAGTACCTCCTCACCGCCGTCGGTAGTCTCCTGGTCCCGCCGGCGGCCCCGCTCGCCATCCAGCGGCGCATCGTCGACGTCTCGGACATTTGAGAGTTCGGCGAGCACGGCGGCTGCGCTGGTGACGATTTCGGGAACCGTTTCGGCTGGCAGGGAACCACCCGTGGCGAGCGGCCGGGCTGCGAGCGGCCTGCTAGGATGGCGGCCGTGGACGAGACCTTCGCGCCCGAGCGCCGCTGGC
>JAYVSF010000383.1:0-13818 GCA_043775605.1 Myxococcales bacterium | reverse complement strand
CCGGCGAGATGCGGCCCGACGAGGACAACCGGCTGATGGCCAGCATCAACGGCCACGAGGATCCGCCGCCGCCCCCGCCTGAGGACGGCGCCGCGGATGGCGGCGACGCGGTGCCCAGCCCCGACGCGTCGATGGCCCTGACCGACGGCACCCTCGGCCGCACCGACGGCAGCGCCAACCCGGCCCGGCTGCAGGTCGCCGATCGCGCGATGACTCCGACGATGAGCCGCGAGCAGGCGATCGCCGCCGCGACCCGCGCCGGCGTGCTCGGCGCGATGGACTTCGTCGGCCCGATCCCCACCCTCGACGGCGCGAACATCGCGTCGGGCATGGACGCCATCGACTTCACCGGCGGCCTGCAGGACGGCGGCGGCAACGGCGCGCCGGTCGGCAGCTTCGGCTGGGGCGTGAGCGGCTTCGGCGCCGGCTGCGGCACCATCGGCGGCAAGCTGTGCCAGGGCTACCGCGCCGGCGCGTTCGCCACGATCGGCGAGCCCGGCGGCCACGGTCCCAACCTGCGCACGATGCCCGGCTTCGGCCCCGGCCCCGGCAAGCGCGTCGCCGCCGTGCCCACGTTCAACCTCGGCAAGCCGGTGGCCTGCACCGACGACGACCCCTGCCTCGACCCCGCCATCATCCGCCGCTACATCCACCGCAACATCGAGAAGATCAGCTACTGCTACGAGAGCCAGCTGCTCGGCAACCCGACCCTCGAGGGCACCGTCACCGCCAACTTCACCCTCGACGGCAACGGCGTCGTGATCGACTCGCGGGCAGCCGGCGTCGACCCCGCGGTCTCGGGCTGCATCGCCAGCGTCATCACCAACATCCACTTCCCCAAGGTCGGCGGCACCGGCATCTACCCCATCAAGTACCCGTTCGCGATGCGCCCCGCCGGCAAGTGACCACCGGTTGATCGGCGCCTCCTGACCTCACCGTCCGCCGCTGGGCCTGGGACTCGCGTCCCGGGCCCTTCGTGCGTCAGCGAGTCCCGCGAGTGGGTCAGGTCAGGCATCCTGCATCATCCCGGGCATGACGCCGAGGACGATGAGGCGCTTGCCGATGACCTGATAGAACACGAGCCAGTCGCCGGCCGGGAACCACCGATACCCTCGATAGCGACCTCGGTGTCGCTCCGGGAACATGGTCGGAACGCGACGAGCGATGCGGATCTTGCGCAGGATCTCGCGGCCGACCTTGGCCGGAGCCTCCGCGAGGCCCTCGAGCGCCGTGTCGGTCCAGGCAACGGTCACTTCTTCTTGCCGCGGACGATCCGTTCGGCTTCGGCATGGGATCGCAGCCGACCGGCCTCCACATCCGCCAGCGCAGAATCCATCATTCTGGCGAACCGTTCGTCGCGCTCGAACGCGTCGAGGTAGGCCTCCGTCGCTGCGTACACCCGCAGCGCTTCACGGACGACGAAGCTCCGGTTGTTGCCTCGTGGACGAGCAAGCTCGTCGAGGAGCGCCTTGCTCTCCGCGTCGAGGACGACCTGACACTTCATGTCCATACGATAGGGGAGACCAGCTACTCGAGCAACACCATTCCACACCAGTGTCGCCTCGAGCGCGCATGGGAACTCCTGGCTCGACGAGCTGCCGCTGGACAGCCCGCGCGGTGGCGTGGGCGTACTCCGTCCCGGGCGCTGAGTTCGTTCGAGCGTGCGGTGTTCCGGTTTCCGGCCGCCTGCGCGCCGCGGCGTCAGTTGGTGACGGTGGCGGCGCCGGTCTGGAACTGATCGAAGCGCAGGAACGGATTGGCGCCGGCGCCGTCGAGATCGCACATCGTCCAGTTGGTGCCGTCGCGGGTGGCGCGGGTGGTGAAGTCCCAGTCGCCGGCGGTCGGCAACGTGATCGGCGCCTGGTACTCGTCGTCGTTGCCGACCGAGACGTTGAAGGTCGCGTTGACCCAGGTCCAGGTCAGCGGCGACGAGTCGCCGGGGCCGAAGCCGACCGACATCCGGACCTTGGCCGCGGCGCCGATCGGCTCGGTGACGCCGGCCTCGAACACCCGGCCGTAGACCGCGGGCACCACCAGCGGCGCTGCGCCGCTGAGCACGAGCGGGAACTGCAGGTTGCAGTAGTCGACCTCGCTCTGCAGGTCGGTCTCGTTGACGTAGCAGAGGCACACCGCCGGCGGCGTCGTGAGGCCGTTGCGCGGGGCCGGGGCCGCGATCGCGAAGTCGCTGTCGAGGTTGTGGTCGGTGCAGCCGGCGGCGGCGCGCAGCCCGGCGGTCGTGCTGGTCAGCGCGGCGATGGGGGCCACGCCCTCGAAGCAGCTGGCCGCGCCGTAGCCGACCAGATCGAGGGTGCCGGCCAGCGGGCAGGCGCCGGCCAGGGGCGTGGTGGTCACGGTCAGCGCGACCTTGTAGTCGCTCTGGCTGAGGTTGACCGCCGCCGCCGGCGTGAAGTCGGGGTTGGCGAGCGCCGGCTGGGCGCCCGCGCCGGCCGCCTCGCGGACCAGGTAGTAACCGCCCGGCGGCACCACCACCGACGGCAACGCCTGCGCCGTCCACACCGTGCCGGCCGCGCTGGCGAACTGCAGGGCCATGCCGGCGAGGTTGACCGGCGTCGGGCTCGGGTTGTGGAGCTCGACGAAGTCGTGGAGGATCGGCGCGCCGGCGTTGCCACCGCCGCCATAGACTTGGCTGATCACCAGCTCGGCCGCGCAGTCGCCGTCGGACGCGATCACGAAGCCGCTGGCCTGGGTGACGTTGTCGGTCATCGAGATGCCCGAGGCCGCGGCGGCGCTCGAGGTCGCGCGCAGGCGGTAGCGGGCGAGCGCGACCAGCGGCGTGTTCGGCACCAGGGTCGCGACCGTGTCACCGACGCTCATCGTCGGCCCGGTGGTGGTGAAGGCCAGGCAGCTGGCGAAGTTGTTGCGCGACAGCTGCAGGCTGCCCACGCAGGCGCCATCGGCGATCTGCGAGCTGAGGCTGCCCGGGTTCATCGGCTGGCTGAAGATGAAGCTGACCGGCGTGCTCGGGCGGATCGCGGTCGCGCCGTCGGCCGGCGCGTAGCCGCTGACCGTGACCGCGGTCGAGGTCAGCACCGTGTTGCCGACCACCGCGCCGATGGTGGCGCTGATCGTCGTCGTCCCGCCGGCCACGGTCGTCGCCAGGCCCTTGCTGCCGGCGACGTTGGCGATGGTCGCGACCGCGAACGCGCTCGAGGCCCAGGTCGCGGCGGTGGTCACGTTCATCGTGCTGAGGTCGGTGTAGGTGCCGGTCGCGGTGAACTGCTGGGTCTGGCCGGCGACCACGCTCGGCGTCGCCGGCGTGACCGCGATCGAGATCAGCTCGATCGGCGTGACGGTCAGCGACGTCGAGCCCATCACCGCGCCCTGCTGGGCGGTGAGGGTGACCGCGCCGACCGCGACCCCGCGAGCGATGCCGGCGGCGGTGATGGTCGCGAGGGCCGGCACCGACGACGTCCAGGTGACGCTCCCGGTGACGTCGGCGGTCGAGGCGTCGCTGAACGTGCCGGTGGCGTGCATCGCGCGGGCCGCGCCGATCGCCAGAGAGCTGTCGGCCGGCGTCACCGCCAGCGACTCGAGCGCCGGGCCGACGACGATCACGTTGCCGTTGCCGGCCAAGGCGCCCATGGTCGCGACCACCATCGTGGAGCCGAGGGCCCGGGTGGTGACCCGGCCCTGGCTGCCGGCGAGGTTGGACACGGTCGCGATCGCCAGGGCCACGGTCGACCCGGTCACGGCGGTGGTCAGGTTCATGGTCGCGCCGTCGGTGTAGACCCCGGTGGCGGTGAAGTTCTGAGTCCGGCCGAGCGCCACCGCCACCGCGGCCGGCGCCACCGTGATCTGGGCCAGCGCAGGCGGCGTCACGGTCAGCGTGGTCTGGTTCTGGACCGCGCCCATCGCCGCGCCGATCGTCGTCGACCCGGCCGAGACCATGACGGCGTGGCCCTTGCTGCCGACGGCGTAGGAGATCGTGGCGACCGCGGCCGCCGACGTCGACCAGGTGACCATGGTCGTGAGGTTGGCCATCGTGCCGTCGCTGAGCCGGCCGGTGGCGGTGAAGTCGAGGCTCTGGCCGACGGCGCGGGTCGGCCCGATCGGCGCGATCGCGATCGACACCAGCTGGGCCGCGGTGACCGTGACGTTGGTCGTGCCGCGGAGGTTGCCGATCGCGGCGGTGATCGTGGTCGTGCCCAGGGCCTGGCCGGTGACCACGCCGGCCAGCGACACGGTGGCGACCGCGCTGAACTGGGTCGTCCAGTTGAGGCCGTTGACCACCTCGCGCATCGAGCCGTCGGTGAAGGTGCCGGTCGCGACCAGCGGTAGGTCGAGGCCGATCGCGACCGACGGGTTGACCGGGGTCAGGGCCAGCGCGGTCAGGCGCGGCTGGCTGACGGTGAGCGCGGTGAAGGCGCTCAGGCCGTCGAGGTCGACGGTGATCGACGCGGTGCCCGGCATCAGGGTGGTGACCTTGCCGGTGTCGTCGACGGTCGCGACGGTCGGCGCCGACGACACCCAGGTCACGCGGTGGTTGACGACCTCGGTGCTGCCGTCGGCCAGGCGGGCGTTGGCGGTGAGCTGGGTGGTGAGGCCGGCAGCGACCGTGACCGCGGGCGGATCGAGGGTGAGCGAGGTCGCGGCCGGGGGCGTTACCGTGACCAGCACGCCCTTTTGCAAGCCCTGGCGCATGACCGTCATCACCGCCGTGCCGTTGGACACGCCGGTGATGCGGGCGGTGCCGCCCGGGCCGCCCGAGACCACGGCGATCGACGGCAGCGACGACGTCCAGGTCATCTCGCTGCCGCCGGCCTGGCTCACGCCGTCGATCAGGTAGATGGCGGTGACGTCGACCGTCATCCCACGCGTGATCGCGACCGTCGGCGGCGTCACCGAGATCTCGGTGCGGACCGGGTCACCGCAGCCGAGCGCGACCACCGAGAGCACGAGTGACATCAGCCACAGGACGACAGGTCTCACCATCGCGGCGAGGGTCGCAGATCGCCGGGGAGGCGCAAAGGCCAAAGCCGGGGAGAGGGGCGGGCCTGGTGCGCCGGATCATGGTCCGGGGATGGGCCAGCGCCGCCCGGCCGCGACCAGGACGTGGCGATCGCCCTCGCGGTCGGCGTCCGCGTCGACGCGCTCGAGCGCGACCTGCTGGGCGCCGGTGGCGAACCGCGCGGTCAGCCGGCCGGCGCGGACCCGGCAGCGCAGGCCGCCGTCGCCGCCTTGGGCCAGGGTCGGGTAGGCCAGCTCCTCCTCGCTGCCGTCGTCGAGCACCAGCCACAGCCGGTCGCCCTGCCAGCGGGCGGCGGTGACCCGCAGGTGGGTGTCGTCGACGTCGACGTAGGCGTAGCGGGCGTCGTCGAGCCGGACCAGATCGCGGCCGTCGTCGCGGACGTCGAGCCAGCGCAGCAGGGCCTGGCGCAGGCGGGCGTGCTCGACCCGCTGGCCCTGGTGCCAGAACTGGCCGTCGCGGTCGAGGCGCAGGCCGATCGCGCGGAAGCCCTCGAGCTGCTCGGGCGACAGTGTCGCGGCCGGGAGCGCGGCCGGTACGTCGGTCACTAGCAACCGAGCTGCAGGCGCGCGATCCGGTCCTTGGTCAGGAGCTTCTGTTTCTTGAGCTGCGCGTACTCGAGGCGCTCGGCGGCGGTCATCGACACCTGCGCGTCCATGGCCCGGAGGCGCTGGTCGAGACGGCGGTGCTCGTCGAGGAGGTCGGACAGCTGAGCGGAGGACGGAGCAGCAGCAGATGCTTCCATGTTCTTCCCGGCCGCGCCGGCGGCCTGATCTCGAGGCTACCTCGGCCAGGGTCGGGTTGCACCCGATGTCGGGTCGCTCGTGCGGCGATCACAGGGTCTTGTTGCTGCCAACCCGCTCAGACCCGGCGCGGTCGCGCCCCGGGCACCCCGTCGGGGTACTTGACCTCGGCCTCCGACGGCCGGATGTACGCCGGCGCGCCGTGGACGAGGGCGTCGACCCGCGGGCCGGTGGCCGCGATCACCGCCACCGCCACCGCCGACGGCGTGGCCCGGATGTCCGGCCGCCGGACGACCGTGGCGGGCAGGTCGGTCAGCGCCGCGCCGTGGACCGGCAGGGCGTCACCGGCGAGCAGCGCCGGCTGCCCGGCCAGGCCCAGCTCGATCAGCGCGGCGGTCAAGGCCGCTGGCGGCAGCACCCGCTCGGGCGCGAGCGCGACCACGGTCGGCCCGGCCAGCCGGTAGAAGCCGACGTAGACCTCGGCCCGGCGGGCGTCGAGCGCCGGCACCAGCAGCGCGTGCGGGTCGGCCGCGGCCTGCGCCAGGTCCCAGGCCAGGGCCGCCAGCGACGACACCAGCCACAGCGGCCGGTCGATCGCGAAGGCCAGGCCCTTGGCGGTGGCGACGCCGATGCGCAGCCCGGTGAACGAGCCCGGGCCGGCGCCGACCGCGAAGGCGTCGATCTCGGCCAGCGTGGTGCCGGCGTCGGCCAGGAGCGTCGCCAGGTACGGCACCAACCGCTCGCCGTGGCCGGCGGTGACAGTCACGAAGTCGCCGCCGGCGAGCACCCGCGGCCGGCCGGCGTCGTCGACGTCCACCACCGCGGCGCTGGCGGTGAAGGTCGAGGTGTCGAGCGCGAGGAGCCGCATGACTAGCGGATGATGTACCGCATGACGTCGTTGCGGATCGCCAGCAGCGTGATGATCACGACCACCGCCAGGCCCACGCTCTGGATCCGGTCGCGGGTCTTGCTCGGCAGCGGCTCGCGCCGGATCGCCTCGATCGCGAACACCAGCACGTGGCCGCCGTCGAGCACCGGCACCGGCAAGAGGTTGATGAGCCCGAGGTTGACGCTGATCAGGGCCAGCAGCAGCAGGAAGCTGTCGAGGCCCTGCTCGCCCGACACCGACGCGACCCGGAACATGGTCAGCGGGCCGCCCAGGCTCTCGCTCGGTGAGTCGCCGCCGAGGACCTTGAGCAGGCCGGTCGCCATCAGCGCGATGGTCTCGCCGGTGCGCTCGACCGCCTTGGACACGGCGTAGCCGATGCGGCCGTTGATCGGCACCATCTTGCCCTGGCCGCGCTCGACGTCGTTGCGGGCGCCCAGCACCAGCCGCTCGACGGTGTGGCCGTACTCGTCGAGGTCCTTGCGCCGGACCTGGGTCAGCTTGGCCGACTTGTCGACCACCTTGCCGTCCTCGGCCCGGCGCCAGCCGACGGTCCAGGTCCGCTCGGGATCCGACAGCAGGCGCTGATCGAACATCGACCAGTGGCGGACCGGCTGACCGTCGAGGGCGGTGATCAGGTCGCCGACCCGCAGACCGGCGCGGTCGGCCGGGGTCCCGGGGTCGACGTGGGCGACGAACATCTCGGCGTTTTCGAGGCCGGTGTACGCGCTGCGCGACAGGTCGTCGCCGATCCGGGTCTCGGGCACCAGATCGGCGAAGCGGGCGTCGAGCAGGCGGATCTGGGCCACGCCCGGCAGCTCGGTGCCGCGCAGGTAGACCAGGTTGGTGCGGCGGGCGCCGTGGCCGAGGCCGCGGACCACGTCGGTCCAGTTGTGGGTCTCCTGGCCGTCGATGCTGATGATGAGATCGCCGGTCCGCATGCCGGACTTGGCCGCCGGCGCCGCGAGATCGATGATGCCGATCATCGGCACGAACGGCGCGCGGGTGATGCCGATCCGGCCCTGGCGCTGGGCCTGGCCGTCGCGCTTGCGCACGGTCTCCTCGAGCGGCACCACGTACTTCTCGAAGACGTGGCCGCCACGCTCGAGCCGGAGGTGGACCTCCGCGCCCGGCCGGTGGCGGATCGCGCGCTCGAGGTCCTCCCAGTAGGCGACGCTGTCGCCGTCAACCGCCAGCACCCGGTCACCGGCGGCGATGCCGGCCCGCGCCGCCGGCGAGTCCTCGAAGACGTCGCCGATCACCGCCGCCGGCAGCTGGGTCTGGCCGGCGAACAGGATGAAGTAGATGAAGATCGGCAGCATCAGGTTGGCGGCCGGGCCCGCGAACAGGATGACGAGGCGCTGCCACAGCGGCCGGTTCTGGAACGAGCGGCCGCGATCGCGGGGGTCGTCGTCCTCGCTGTCCTCGACCCCGAGGATGCGGACGTAGCCGCCGAGCGGGAAGATCGCGACCTGGTACTCGGTCTCGCCGCCCTTGAACCGGACCAGCGGTCGACCGTAGCCGATCGAGAAGCGCAGGACCTTGACGTCGAGGAGCTTGGCGGCGGCGAAGTGGCCGAGCTCGTGGATCACCACGAGCACGCCGACCAGCACCAGGAAGTAGAGGACGGACATGGAGGTCTGGCGGCGGTCGCCCGCGCTTCCGCGCGAGTTACCACGTCTGGTACCCTGTCTCAACGTGGCGCTGAAGTCGACCTATGCGGCCGAGGAGAAGGGGGCCGAGATCGAGGAGTCCCTCGACGACCTCGACAAGCTGATCGACCGCGTGAAGGTGCTGTACGAGCAGTACTTCATGGGCATCCAGCGCCAGCCGCCGACCCACCTCCACACCGACGTCGAGCGCCGGCTGCGCGAGTTGACCCAGCTGCAGATCCGCAACACCGCGCTGCGCTACCGGTTCCTGACGCTGCAGCAGAAGCACGGCGCCTACAACACCTACTGGAAGCGCACGCTACGCGAGATCGAGGCTGGCACCTACCAGCGCAGCCTGTCGCGGCTGCGGGCCCGAGTGGCCAAGTCCGGCGACGTGGTGCCCGAGGAGATCCTGGCCAAGATGCCCAAGCGCATGCGCGACGCGATCGCCCGCGATCGCGAGCTGGCGCTGGACAAGGCCCGGCGCGAGGGCCGGCTGCCGGCCGAGGCCCCGCCGGCGAGCGCCGCCGGCGCCGCGGCCCAGGACGACCACGACACCGGGTCGCAGCCGGCGGTGGTGGTCGGCGCCCGGCCGCAGGTCGACGAGCCGGGCGACGAGGACACCTCGCGGATCCCGGCGGTGGCCCACTCGACCCGGGCCGCGGTGTCGCGACCGCGCCGCGACGAGGCCCACGTCCTCGACGACATCCTCGGCGACGACGACATCGACGCGGCGCTGGCCGCGCTGGCCGATGTGGCCGCGGTCGAGATCGAGCGCAAGCGGCCGACCGAGCCGCCGCCGATGGGCCGGCCGGGTACGCGGACCCTGACCCCGCCACCGATCGCGACAATGAAGGTCACCCCGCCGGTCATTCCGCCGGTCATCCCGCCGGTCATCCCGCCGGTCGTCCCGCCCTACCGGGTCGTGCCGCCCCAGTTCGGCCGGGTCACACCACCGGTGGGCGTGCCGGTGCGGGCGTGGACCTCGCCGTTCGGGGTGCCGGTGCGGGCCGCGACCCCGCCGCTCGGCGTCCCGACCTACATCGCCGACGCGCCGTCGGGCTCCGCCCACCTGCTGCCGCCGATCCCGCGCGTGACCCAGCCGGGCGGCCACGCGCCGCCGCCGGCCGTGAGCCGTCCCGACCTGCCGCCTCCGGCCGCGCGACCCACACCACCTCGGCCCGAGCCCGCCGCGCGACCCACGCCACCTCGGCCCGAGCCCGCCGCGCCGTCGTCGGGCATCCCCGGTATGTCCGAGTCCGACACCCGCGCGCTCTACGCCAAGTACGTCAAGGCCCGCACCTTGGTCGGCGATGCCACCGAGCCCATGACCTACGAGCGGCTGGTCAAGACCCTGTCGAGCCAGGCCCCGAAGATCCTGCGCGAGCACCAGTCGACCGGCGTCGAGTTCAACGTGGTCGTGAAGGACAACAAGGTCGTCCTCAAGGCGAAGCCGAAGTGACCGGGGCCAGCACCGGCAGGTAGGTGGCGAGGGCGGCCTCGACCAGCTCGCTGCAGGCGCGCTCGGCGGCGTCGGCGCCGACCTGCTCGCAGTTGGCGATGAGCTGGATGACGCCGTCGTTCCAGACCCCGAGCACGGTGGCCTCGGCGACGCCCTCGATGGTCCGCCGGGTCCGGACCTCGATCATCGGCTGGTCGGCGTGCAGCACGCGCTCGATGATCATGCGATCGCCGGGCGCCGGCGCCATGGTCGCGGCGAGCCCCGGGCGCTCGGCCTCCCAGGCCGCGGCGTCGAGTGCCCTGCAGGTGACGCACCGGCTGACGGTCACGGTCGCGGTGACGTCGCCGGCGCGGATCACGGCGCCGAAGTCGGGCGCGCGCTGCACGACCTCGACCCGGTAGGTGTCGACCGCGACGGCGGCGAGCGCGGCCAGGCCGGTGTCGTCGAGCGGGCGCGCTGTCCGGCCGGCGGACGCCCCCATCGGGTCGGCGTCGCGCGGCGGGGCCTGCCTGTGCTTGTCGCCGCAACCGCCGGCGGCCAGCAGCGCGGCCACCACGATCACCGCGCCCCCGGTCGGCCGGACGCGCTCGACCCGTGGTCCGCGGCCCGCGTGATCCATCGCCGCGTCATACCACCGCGCGCCCCTCGCGCCGGCCGTCCGGCGCGTTCGCGATCTTCTGGTAAGGTCCCGCGCGTCATGAGCAAACCGATCCGCAAGGTCGCCGTCCTCGGCTCTGGTGTCATGGGCGGTGGCATCGCCGCCCACCTCGCCAATGCCGGTATCCCGGTCCTCCTCCTCGATATCGTGCCGCCCCGGCTGACCGACGCCGAGCGCGGGTCGCCCACGTCGAAAGACAAACGCGACAGCATCGCCGCCGGCGCGCTCGACAAGCTCAAGAAGGCGCGGCCGGCCGCGTTCATGCACGGCCGGAACGCCGGGCTGATCCGGATCGGCAACTTCGACGACGACCTCGATCAGGTCGCGGGCTACGACCTGATCGTCGAGGCCATCATCGAGCGCCTCGACATCAAGCAGAGCCTGTTCGCCAAGCTCGACGCCCTGCTGACTGGCGAGACCATCATCGCCTCGAACACCAGCGGCCTGCGCATCGCCGAGATGCTCGAGGGCCGCAGCGATCGGTTCCGCCAGCACTTCGTGGTCACCCACTTCTTCAACCCGCCGCGCTACATGAAGCTGCTCGAGCTGGTGGCCGGGCCCGACACCTCGGACGCCGTGAAGGCGCGGGTCGAGTACTGGGGCAAGGACCAGATGGGCAAGGGCCTGGTCTGGGCCAAGGACACCCCCAACTTCGTCGCCAACCGCATCGGCACCCACGCGATGATGGCCGGCATCCACCTGATGATCGAGAAGGGCCTCACCCCCGAGGACCTCGACAACCTGAGCGGCGCGCCGATGGGCCACCCCAAGAGCGCGAGCTTCCGTACCGCCGACCTGGTCGGGCTCGACACCCTGGCCCACGTCGTCGACAACTGCCACAAGAGCCTGATCAACGACGAGGATCGCGAGGTCTTCACCCTGCCGGCCTACGTCCGCACCATGGTCGAGCGCGGCCAGCTCGGCGACAAGACCAAGGGCGGCTTCTACAAGAAGGAGGGCAAGGACGTCCTCACCCTCGACCCCGGCACCGGCGCGTACCGGGCCAAGGGCGGCACCGAGGCCATCACCAAGGCCTGCAAGGGCCTCGGCAAGATCGAGGACGTCCGCGAGCGGGTCAAGAAGCTGGTCGCGACGCCCGGCGTGGTCGGCGAGGTCGCGTGGCTGGCGCTGTCGAAGAGCATGGCCTACTCGGCCCGCCGGCTCGGCGAGATCTGCGACGACGTGGTCGCGATCGATGACGGCATGAAGTGGGGCTACAACTGGGAGCTCGGGCCGTTCGAGACCTGGGACGCGCTCGGGTTCGCCGAGACCACGGCGCGGATGAAGGCGGAAGGGCTCGCGCTGCCGACCTGGATCGACGGCATGCTCGCCGCCGGCGCCACCAGCTTCTACCTCGGTGATCGGATCTGGTCGGCCACGGTCGGCGAGTACGTGCCGCGCAAGGTCGACCCGCGCGAGGCCACGCTCGAGGTGATGCGGCGGGGCACGGCGCCGGTGCTCAAGAACGCGGGCGCCGAGGCCTGGGACCTGGGCGACGGCATCCTCGGCCTGACCTTCAAGACCAAGGCCAACAGCATCGACGCCGACGTCATCAAGATGCTGCACGACGCGGTGGCCAAGGCCGAGGCCGAGTTCCGCGGCCTGCTGGTCTACAACACCGGCGAGTTCTTCTGCGTCGGCGCCAACGTCTTCGCCGTGCTGATGGCCGCCCAGCAGAAGCAGTGGGACGGCCTGCGCGAGATGATCCACGGCTACCAGTACGCGACCCAGCGCCTGAAGTACTCGACGGTGCCGGTGGTCGCGGCGCCGTACAACATGACGCTCGGCGGCGGGCTCGAGCTGTGCTTCGGCTGCGACGCGGTCCAGGCCGCGGCCGAGACCTACGCCGGCCTGGTCGAGGTCGGGGTCGGGCTCATCCCCGGCGGCGCCGGCACGATGAACATGCTGTGGCGCGCGCTCGAGGGCGTGCCCGAGGGCACTGACGTCGACACCTACGCGTTCGTGACCCAGACCTTCAAGAACATCGCGCTGGCCAAGGTCGCGACCTCGGCCGAGGAGGCCAAGGCCGCCGGCTTCTTCCGCGCCAGCGACGGCGTGTCGTTCGACCGCGCGCGCCAGCTGCACGAGGCCAAGCAGCGCGTGCTCGGCCTGGCCGGCAGCGGCTACCACCCGCCGACCCCGCGCGCCTACAAGCTGCCGGGCGAGAGCGGCATCGCCACGATCCTGATGATGGTCAACACGCTGGTCGCCGGCGGCTACGCCAGCGAGCACGACGGCAAGATCGTGATGAAGCTGGCCGAGGTGCTGTGCGGCGGCGCCGGCGGTGGCGCGGGCCCGGTCAACGAGGACCGGATGCTCGAGCTCGAGCGCGAGGCGTTCCTGAGCCTGTGCGGCGAGCCCAAGAGCCAGGAGCGCATGCAGTACATGCTGATGAACAACAAGCCGCTGCGGAACTGAGGAGAACGATCATGAACGACATCATCATCGCCGACGCCGTTCGCTCCGCGGTCGGGCGCGGCCACAAGGGCTCGCTGTCGCAGAAGCGCCCCGACGAGCTGGCCGCCGACGTCGTGCGCGGGCTGATGGCCCGCCTGCCCCAGGCCCGCGGTCACATCGACGACGTCGTACTCGGCTGCGCGATGCCCGAGGGCGAGCAGGGCTTGAACGTCGCGCGGCTCATCGCGCTGTCGGCCGACCTCGGCATCGAGGTCTCGGCCCAGACCATCAACCGCTTCTGCTCGAGCGGCCTGCAGGCGATCGCGATCGCGGCCGGCTCGATCGCTGTCGGCTCGTGCGACGCGGTCATCGCCGGCGGCGTCGAGTCGATGAGCTACGTGCCGATGACTGGCTTCCACCTGTCGGCGTCGCCCGAGCTGATGGAGCGCATGCCGTCGGCCAACACGCCGATGGGCATCACCGCCGAGAACGTGGCCAAGAAGTTCGGCATCAGCCGGGCGGCCCAGGACGCGTTCGCGTACGCCAGCCAGCAGAAGGCCAGGTCGGCGCTCGAGCGCGGCGCGTTCAAGGATGAGATCGTGCCGGTCCGGGCGATCGCGTTCGACGGCAAGGGCGTGAAGACGTACCGCGACTTCACCGTCGACGAGCTGCCGCGCGCCGACACCACGCTCGAGGGCCTGGCCAAGCTGCCGCCGGCGTTCGCCCAGGGCGGCTCGGTCACCGCCGGCAACTCGTCGCCGATCTCCGACGGCGCGGCGGCCGCGCTGGTGCTGTCGCGGGCCAAGGCCGAGGCGCTCGGCATCACGCCGCTCGGCTACTTCCGCGCCTTCGTCACGGTCGGCGTCGATCCGGCGATCATGGGCATCGGGCCCTTGCCCGCGGTCCAGAAGCTGCTGGCCCGGACCGGCCTGAGCATCGCCGACATCGATCTGTTCGAGATGAACGAGGCCTTCGCCTGCCAGTCGGTCTACTGCCAGCGCGAGCTCGGCATCCCCGACGAGAAGCTCAACGT
>JAYVSF010000382.1:0-19249 GCA_043775605.1 Myxococcales bacterium | reverse complement strand
CTCGATGCCCTGGGTCCGGCGGGCCGGGGTGGCGACGAAGATCGCGGCCAGCCGGTACAGGGCGTCGACCTGCGCCGGGTTGCCGTCGGCGGTGTCGGCGCCGGCCAGCCGCAGCATGTTGTCGAGCGCCCGCGCCTGCTGATCAGTGTCCCCGAGCGCGCCCGCGACCCGGGCCTGGGCCGAGTAGGCGTCCGCCAGCCGGACACCGAGCATCTCGACCCGCTTGTACAGGCCCGACGCGCCCTGCTGGTCGCCGGCGTCGTGCTCGAGCGCCTCGCCGGCGCGCAAGAGCAGGCCCGCGACCAGCGGCGGATCGTCCTTGCGTCGCAGCCGGTCGACCACGACCTCGACCGCATCGACGTACTTCTTGGTCTCGCCGGTCTTCTTGGCCAGCGCCCGCGCGCGATCGTGCAACTCGAGCCGATCGGGCGCCGCCTGGACCGCGCGCAGGGTGGCGTCGAGCGCCTCGGCCGGCCGGGCCAGCGGCCCGTCGAGGACCGCGGCCATGTCGCCGAGCAGCCGGGCCTGGCTGCCGCCCTCGGTGGAGCGGTTGAGCCGCAGCTGCAGCACCCGCAGCAGGGTCTCGGCCTCGCCGTGGGCCAGCAGGCTCCGGCGCAGCCGCCGGACCTCGACGTCCGACTGGATCGCCGCGTCGATCGCGCTCTCCAGCAGCTCCTTGGACTGATCGGCCTGGCCGCGGGCCGAGGCCAGCGCCGACAGCTCGTACAGCACCTCGCTCTGGCCGACCGCCTGCTCGTCGTCGCCCGGCGGCTGGCGGCGGACCACCAGCAAGAGCGAGCGGTAGGTGCGCTCGGACATGTCGAGCTGACCGGCCTCGCGGGCCAGCTCGGCGAGGTCGCGCTGGATGCGCGCGTTGTTGACGTCCATCTTCGACGCCGACTCCATCTCGGCCAGCGCCTCGTCGAGCTTGCCCTCGGCCCGCGCGACCTTGGCCAGCTCGACATGCAGCACCGCACGCTCGGGCGAGCGCCGGCGGCCGAAGCCCTCGATCAGCTCGGCCAGCGCGGTCCGGGCCTCGGCCAGACGACCGGCGGTGCGCAGGCCCGCGGCCAGGTGGGCGCGGAGCTGACGATCGTTGGGATCGAGCGCCAGGGCTCGCTCGAGCGCGGGGATGGCCTTGGCCGGCTGATCGAGCTTGTCGGTGTAGATCGCGGCGGCCTCGCGGGCCAGCGCGCCCGACCGGCCGTCCTCGACGAACATCGCCAGCGACCGGGTCAGGTGGCGGGCCAGCGGCTCCCAGTGCTGGCCCTCGCGGTAGAGCTCCGCGAGCAGCAGCCGCAGATCGCTGGCCGGCTCCTTGTCGTCGAGGTTGCTCTCGATCGCCGAGATCGCGCGATCGGCGTGACCGGCGGCGATGTGGGCCCGGGCCAGCTGGTGGACCACGCCGAGCCGCTCGCGCCCGGTCATGGTGCCGAGCAGGCTCTCGAACCACGGCACCGCCTGGGCCGGCTGGCCGCGCCCGAGCTGCAGCCGGGCCAGCGCCCGGTACGAGTCCTGGGTCGGGGCCAGGATCACCACCCGCTTGTGGCCGGCGATCGCGCGCTCGACCTCGCGGGTCTCGTGCTCGGCGCTGGTCGCGGCCCGCGCCCACAGCCGGGCCGACTTGGCGTGGTCGCCGCTGGCCTCGAGCTTGGTCGCCTGCTCCTCGAGCAGATCGACCAGGGCCTTGTGCTGGCCCTTGCTCGCGAGCAACGTCGCGACCGCGTCGACCGACGGATCGTGCCCGGGGACGTCGGCGAGGTTGGCCTGCAGGGCCTCGAGCCGGCCGCCCTTCTCCTCGACCACGCCGACCAGGCGGGCGAGCTCGAGCCGCAGGTTCAGCCGGCGATGGCCGTCGTGCTCGAGGCCGAGCTGGAGCTGACGCAGGCCGAGCAGCTCGGCGGTGCGGCCCTCGTCCTCGAGCAGCTTGCCCAGTCGATCGATCGCCTCGAGATCGGTGCCGTCGTCGGCCAGGACGCCGCGGTAGACGTCGATCGCGGCCGCGCGATCGCCGAGCTCGGCCGCCGCCAGCTGGGCCGCGCGCAGCCGCAGCTCGCGCCGGACCGGGGCCGCGAACGGCAGGCGCGCGGTCTCGACCAGGAGATCGACCGCGGCCCGGACCCGGCCGTCGGCGCGGTGGAGCTCGACCAGGCCGTCGATCGCCCATCGGGCCACCGCCTCGGCGGCCCGCGAGGAGCGGATCGGCGCGGTGCCACGCCAGGCCGCGGTCGCCCGGCCCAGGACCTGGCCCAGGATCGTCAGCGCGCCCTCGCGATCGCCGATCTGGCTGGCGGTGTCGGCGGCCTCGACCAGGACGTCAAGATCGCGCGGATCGGCGTCGGCCAGGCGGCGGAGGAAGTCGAGCAGCGGCGCCGACGCGCCGCCGGTGCGGGCCAGCGTGACCACCGCCCGCAGCGGCTCGGCGCGATCGCCCCCGGCGGCCAGGGCCCGGGTGTACGCGACGATCGCGGCCGCGCTGTCGCTGCGGCGATCGCGGTGCCAGGCCGCCAGCCGGGTCCACAGCACGGCGGCGACCGCCGGCGGCAGCTTGGCCGAGCTCGCGGCTTGCTCGAGGCTGGTCGCCAGCTCGTCGATCGCGCCGGCGCCGGCCTCGGCCGCGGCCTTCTCGAGCGCGGTGAGCTGGGTCTCGTCGAGCCGCTCCTTGCTGGCGGCGTGGGCGACGACTGCGTTGGCCGCGAACGCCCACTGGCCCTGGCGCGGCGCCAGGCGGATCACGCCGGTGACCGCGGCCTGGTGGCCGGGATCGACCTGGAGCACGGTGACCAGTTCGCTCAGCGCGCCGGCCTCGTCGTCGAGGTGACGCTCGAGCAGCCCGGCGCGCTGGATGCGCAGGTGGGCGGCCTCGTGGGCGTCGCCGGCCAGGGCCGCGATCGTCGACCCGAGCGCGCGATCGGCGACCGCGTGGTTGCCGGTCTTGTCGGCGAGATCGAGGAGCTGACCGACCATGATGCCGTCGCGCGGCGCCAGCGGCAGGGCCTGGGCCAGGTGGCCGAGCGCGGCCGCCGGCTCGCCGGTCTGGTGCTGGGTCAGGTGGGCTGCCTCACGCAGGATCGCGAGCCGGCTGCGATCGTCGGCGGCGTCGGCCAGCCGGGCCGGGACCAGGCGCAGGAAGCCGGCCCAGTCCTGCTGCTCGCGGTAGCTGGCGGCCAGGGCGTCGGCTGCGGCGAGGCGCTGGGCGGGCTCGTCGAGCAATGCCTCGAGGCCGGTGCGGGCCTGCGGGTTGGTCGGCTCGATCGCCAGCGCGGCCCGGAATGCCTTGAGCGCCCGCTCGGGCTGGTGGAGGTGCTGGGCCAGCGCGTCGCCGAGCCGGTTGAGGCGGGCGGTGGTGCGCTCGACGTCCTTGCCGCTGGTCCGCTCGAGCAGCGCGGCGAGCTCGGGCCAGCTGCCGGCGGCGGTCAGCAGCTCCGACAGCGCGCCGACGGTCTCGGCGTCGTCGCCGAACGCCGCCGACACCCGCTGCCAGGCGGAGATCGCGCGGGCGCCGTCGTGCAGGTGATCCTTGCACACCACCGCGACTCGGGTGAGATCGGCCCGCTGCTGAGCCGGCGACGCGGCCTTGCCGGCGCGCAGCTCGAGCGCGGCGATGAGCTCCGGCCAGCGCTGCACGCCCTCGAGCAGCGCGATCACCGCGTCGAGCGCGGCCAGGTCACCGGCGTCACCGTCGATGCGCTGCTGCCACAGCGCCAGCGCGCGATCGTGCTCGCCGAGGGTCTCGGCCAGGCGGGCGGCGTCGCCGATCACGACCTTGCGGGTCGCGGGCGCCGGCTCAAGGGTCGCCAGCCGGGTCAGGATCTCGAACCGCTCGCGCGGCCGATCGACCCGGGCGTACAGCTCCGACAGCCGACGGCAGACGTGGAGCTGCTCGGTCGCGCCCGCGCCCTCGAGCGTGAGCGCCTGCTGGTACAGCTCGATCGCGCCGGCGGCGTCCTCGAGCAGATCGAGCCGGGTCCGCGCGGCCTCGGCCAGCAATTCGACCTTGCGGCCGGGGGTCTCGGCGTGCTGGGCGGCGGCGGCGACACCGTCGGCGTAGCGGCCGTAGTTGTTGGAGCGCTGGGCGAGCTGGCGCAGCTTCTCCTGGGTGACCGACGACTCCGGCGTCAGCGCCAGCAGCGCGGCGTAGTGGTCCATCGCCGCGCCGTCGTCATCGAGCTCGGACAGGCGGGCGCCGGCCTCCTCGCGCAGGGCCCGGCTGCTGCCGGGATCGATCGCGATCACCCGCTCGAGCACGCGGATGACCTCGCGCGGCCGGCTGGTGGCGTCGTAGTGGCTGCGCAGCAGATCGAGCGCGCCGTCGCGCTCGTGCTTCTGGGTGTGCGCGGCCTCGAGGATCCGCTCGAGCAGGGTGGTAGCCTCGCGATCGTCCTCGGCGCCGGCCAGCATCACCCGGACCGTGGCCAGGGCTCGCGCCGAGTCCTTGAGGTTGTCGAGCTGGCAGGCCGCGATCCGGGCTCGGCTCTTGTCGCGCTCGATCTTGCCCAGCCGCTCGAGCCGGCTCTCCCACAACGCGATCAGCTCGGCCCAGCGCTCGTGGCGCTCGAGCAGGCGCTCGAGCGAGGTCTGCAGCTGGACGTCGTCGGGCGTCAGCGGCAGCAGGCGCTGCTGGTAGCCGATCGCCTTCTCGGGCTGGTTGGCGACGTCCTTGGCCAGCTGCGCGGCCTCGCGCAGGAGCTTGATGCGGCGGGACGGATCCTTGACCGCGAGCAGCGCGCGGTCGTAGAGCCGGAGCAGATCGGCCCAGCGCTCGGTGTGGGTGTAGAGCACGCTGAGCCGCTGCAGCGCCTGCTCGGACTGCGGCGCGAGGTCGAGGACCTTGACCAGGATGCCCTCGGCGACCTTGGGCTCGTCGCCGAACCACTCGTCGCAGAACGCGGCCGCACGCTCGCCGATCATCTCGACGACCTGGGCATCGAGGCCCTTCTGCAACACGTCGCGGTACAGCGCGATCATGTCATCGGGGCGGTCGGCGGCCCGGGCCAGCTCCTCTGCCTGGTCCCAGGCCGAGATCGACTGCGGGGCGGTCTTGACGGTGGCGGCGGCTGAGTCGAATGCGCTATCGGCCATGGTCGTCGCGCATCGTACCGCGACCGCCCGCGCGCCGAGCCACCGGGACCCGCCAGAAAACGGCCTGGCGCTAGTGCTTGTGGTCGGCGCCGTCCGGAGCGTCGTGGTCGTGATCGCAGTCCGGGCCGTGCTCGTGGCCATGGTCATGGTCATGACCGTGGTCATGATCGTGGTCGCAGTCGGGGCCGTGCTCGTGCTGGTGGGCGGCGATCTCCTTGCGGACCTCCTCCATGTCGAGCGAGCGGGCCTTCTCGATCACCTGATCGAGCGCGGCCGGCGGCAGCGCGCCCGACTCGCGGAACAGCAGCACGCCGTCGCGGAACAGCATCAACGTCGGGATCGCCGAGATGCCGGCGGCCTCGGCCAGCTCCTGCTGGGCCTCCGTGTCGATCTTGCCGAACGTGATGTCGGCGTGCTTGGCCGAAGCCGCCTCGAACACCGGCGCGAACATCTTGCACGGGCCGCACCAGTCGGCCCAGAAGTCGAGGAGAACGATGCCCTGCTTCTCGATGGTGCTTTGGAAGGTATCCAGGTTGATCTCGACGGTCGCCATGGTCGCGGTTCGGCTTTCTGGCAGCCGGATGGTCGGGGCTGCCGGCGCGGACCTTACGACGGCCGGCCCGACCTGTCCGGCGTGATCTACCAGCGAATGGCGGATCACAGGGGGTGCCGGCCGGGCCTCCAGCGTAAGATGGGTAAGCTCTCGCCAACCGAGGAACGTATGCCCCAAGACCAGCTCCTCCAGCACAAGCGCGGCGCCGACGCCGAGCTGTCTCCGCCGATCGAGACCGACGCCAGCGCGACGCGCGGCCAGGTCCAGTTCCGCTCCACCGGATCCATCCCGCCGGTCGGCGCAGCCTTCCAGGCCAAGGGCAGCGACACCGACGGCGCCTACGAGCAGACCCACGCGATCGCCGCCGACGGCGTCAGCGGCAGCGGCAGCACCCTGCCCCACGCCGACAAGATCTCGGACAGCTTCGGCGCCCAGCACGCCGACACCGTCTCCAAGATCTCGGCCCACACCGACAGCAAGGCCGCGGACGCCACCGGCGCGCTCGGCGCCCAAGGCTACGCCAGCGGCAACTCGGTCGCGTTCGCGGGCGCGCCCGACGTCCACACCGCGGCCCACGAGGCCGCCCACGTCATCCAGCAGAAGGGCGGCGTCCAGCTCAAGGGCGGCGTCGGTCAGCAGGGCGACCCCTACGAGCAGAACGCCGACGCGGTCGCCGATCGCGTGGTCCAGGGCAAGGACGCCAGCGACCTGCTCGCGCCGTATGGCGGCGCCTCGGCCGGCGGCGCCGTCCAGGCCAAGCCGCTCCAGTTCCTCGGCCACGAGCTCGGCAAGCCGCTGCCGGTCGGCGAGGACAAGCCGGCGTTCGGCGAGGACGAGGACCAGCGCCGGTACTCGCCCGAGCAGTACGGCAAGATGTGGGAAAAGGAGCAGGGCAAGAAGCTCACGCCCGAGATGAAGTCGACGATCGACCGCGGCTGCATCGGGCTGTCGGCCAACAACATCGCCGGCGGCGGCAACCCGCTCGACCACGCCGAGGTCACGTTCGGCGACTTCGACCGCGGCCACTCCTACATGACGGACAAGAACAAGGAGCTGCACGCGATGCGCGCCGATCCGGCCAAGGCCGCCGACGCGCCCGCGGGCGAGTACATCATGTTCGCCAAGATGTTCTGGTCTAACCAGTCGGACGGCGACAACGCCGAGCCTGACGAGAAGGCGTTCAAGCCCGACCCGGTCACGGGCAAGGTCGACATGACCGGCTACGAGTACAAGGCCCAGCCCGGGTTCGTGAACTTCGACTACGGCTGGTGGGACGACAACAGCAACTCGTTCTGGCACGCGAACCACATGCAGTACAAGGATCCGGTCAAGCGCGCCAAGAACCCGATGATGGTCTACCAGAGCACCAAGGAGCACTTCATCCGGGGCTACAAGGACTTCGATCGCTGCGTCTTCGGCGTCGCCCTCGCGACCAACTACGACCCGGGCAAGGCGGCCATGGAGCACGCCTCGCACACGTGAGCCACCCGAGTCACAGGAGAACGATCGTGAAGCTCGACACCAAGATCGACACCGAGGTGACCATCGAGTCCCTCGCCGAGGACGCCTCGCAAGGGGCGATCGTCAGCGTCGGCCGCACGCCGGTGTACATCGACGGGCTGCAGCGCTGGGACAAGGCCCACGCCGGCAAGAAGGTCTCGGTCACCGGGACCCTGCGGCGCGAGGCGGGCGATGAAGTCGAGAGCCCGACCGGCGAGCACAGCCACGGCGTGCCCGACGGCCGCTTCATCCTCGAAGCGGCGACCTGGAAGCTGACCTGATCCCAGGGATTGATCGGGCGGCGCGCGACGTCGTGCGCCGGCCCGAGAGGGTCTAGACTGGCGGGATGAGAGGCAAGGGCATCATCGTCGCGCTGGTCGGGTGCGCGGGCCTCGCGGCCTGCACCGCCGGCCACAAGAGCCCGCCGGGCGAGGTCGGCTCGACCACCGGCGGCGGGCTGCCCGCGCCGATCGTGGTGACCGACGCCGCCAGCGCCACGGCGAGCGCCGGCAAGCAGGTCGAGGTCCGCGGCACCGCCGACGACGCCAAGCTCGGCGCCGAGGTCACCGTCGGCAAGCTGGTGGTCTACTGCACCGGCGTCGATCGCTGGCCATCGACCATCGCAGGCAAGACGGTGGTCGCGCGCGGCCTGCTCGAGTCGACCACCGAGTTCGCCGAGGACAGCGACCCCAACCTGCCGAGCGCGGGCACCAGCGGCGCGGTCTGGGTCCTGCGCGCGTGTACGTACACGGCGCCCTAGCGAGACGGACAATGAGCTACAGGTTGCGCGTAGGATCGCGGGCGTGACCGAGCCGTACGCCGACATCGGGGAGCACGTCGCCGACGAGCTGCGCCGGGTCTGGCTGCGCGTCGAGTACCAGATCCGGCTGGGCTGGACCAAGGGCCAGCCGACCCACGTCGGCGAGGACGCGATCATCGGCCCCGACGACATGGGCCGGATCTTCGCCGCCGCCCGCGGCGAGACCCCGGCCGCCAGCGACGAGGCCGGGGCCCAGACCGTGCTGGCCCAGTGGATCGAGGCCCACCACGCGACCGAGGCCCGGGTCCGCGCCACCGTCGGCACCGGCCGCTCGCCGCTGGCCGAGCTGATCGGCGTGTTCGGCCTGACCTCGCGGCAGTGGGCGACGCTGATGTTCGCGCTCCTGCCCGAGATCGATCCCAGCCTGGTCCAGGCCTACCGCTACCTGACCCGCGACGCGCACTGCAGCGGGCTCGACGGCCGGCTGCTCGCGATGCTGGTCTACGACACGCCGCGGACCCGGCCGCTGATGGCCCGCGATCTGTCGCCGCTGTCGCCGCTGCTCCGGCGCCAGCTGCTCGAGCTGACGATGGTCGGCGCGCCGTCGGCGTCGCTGATGTTCCGCAAGCTGCGGGCCGCGACCCGGCTGGTCTACCTGCTCGACGGCGGCGGCGCCGATCTCGATCCCGATCTCGCCGACGTCGCCGAGCTGCGACGGGGGCCGGCGCGCGGCGCGTTCCCGCAGGCGACGCTCGATCGCGCGACCGCCGCGCTGCGCTCCGCCGACGTCGTGCTCGCGGTCCAGGGCCAGCGCGGGCTGGGCAAGCGCTTGCTCCTGCAGATGGCCGCGGCCCACTGGCACAAGCCGCTGCTGGTCATCGACGCCCAGCGCCTGGTGATGCAGCCGCCGCCGCTGCAGGTCGCGACCGTGCGCGCGATCGTGCGCGAGCTGATGATGCACGACGCGGTGCCGGCGGTGGTCGAGGTCGACGACGCGATGAGCCACGACGGCGACACCGAGGAGCTGCCGGCGTTCTTCCGGGCCCTGGTCAGCGAGTGGAACGGCCCGCTGGCGATCACGATCTGCCGCGAGCGGATGCCGCGCATCCTGGCCCGGCCGCTGGTCCACCTGACCGTCGAGGTGCCGCCGCTCGACGTCCGGGCCGCGCTGTGGCGCACGGTGGTGCCGTCGCTGTCGCCCGCCGACGCCGAGGGCCTGTCGGGCCGGTTCGCGATCCCCGGCGGCATCATCGTCGCGGCGGCCCAGGCCGCGGCCGCCGAGCGGCTCGAGACCAGCGCGCCCCAGGCCACCGACCTCGACAGCGCGGTCGCGGCCCAGCTCCACCAGCGGATCTCGCGGCTCGGCAAGAAGCTGGCGACGCCCTTCGACGTCGACGATCTCATCGTCGACGAGGACACCCGGGCCACGCTGCAGGAGATCGTCGCCGCCGGCCGCGAGCGCCGCCGGATCCGCCAGCACTTCAAGCTGCGCGGCGCCCAAGGCCTGTCGGTGCTGTTCTCGGGGCTGCCCGGGGTCGGCAAGACCATGTCGGGCACCGTGCTCGCCCGCCAGCTCGGCCTCGACATCTACGAGATCGATCTGTCGCAGGTGGTGTCGAAGTGGCTGGGCGAGACCGAGAAGAACCTGTCGGACGTATTCGACGCCGCCGAGCCCGGCCACGTCGTGCTGCTGTTCAACGAGGCCGACTCGCTGTTCGGCAAGCGGACGTCCGACGTCAAGAGCAGCAACGATCGCTACGCCAACCTCGAGACCAACTACCTGCTGGCCCGGCTCGAGCGGTTCAACGGCCTCGCGATCCTGACCACCAACCTGACCGGCGCGATCGATCAGGCGTTCAAGCGCCGCTTCACCTACGACGTGTTCTTCTCGTTCCCCAGCCCCGACATGCGCGCCGAGCTGTGGCGCCGGACCCTGCCCGAGCGCTCGGCGGCCGGCATCGACTTCGAGGCGCTGGCCGAGCGCTACGAGCTGTCGGGCGGCTTCATCAAGGTCGCGGTCGAGCGCGCCGCCTACGTCGCCGGCGGCGTCGGCAGCGACATCACCGAGGCCATCCTCCGCGCCACGATCGAGCGCATGTACCGCGAGCGCGGCAAGCTCTCGTCGGTCGGCCCCCTCGAGTAGCGCCCGCCCGGACCGCGCGGCTCTGCTACGATGACGCCATGGTCCAGGCTCCGGCTCCTGCCCCGCTCGATGCGGGCCAGCCCATCGAGATCGCCGATCAGCGGGTGATCCTGCGGGTCCCGTGGGCGAGCTTCGAGGCGATCCTGGCGCTGCGCGGCGACGGGTCGTCACCGCGGATAGCCTACCTGGATGGAGCGCTGGAGCTGATGAGCCCGTCGAAGAGCCACGAGTCGATCAAGTCCTACCTCGGTCGCCTCATCGAGGTCTTCTGCGAGGAGCGCGGCATCCAGTTCACGCCGTATGGCGCGTGGACGCTCAAGGCGTCGCCCGACGACGTCGCGATCGAGCCGGACGAGTGCTACCTCATCGGCGCCGATCAGACCCGAGAGCGTCCCGACCTGGCGCTCGAGGTGATCTGGACCAGCGGCGGGCTGAAGAAGCTCGAGATCTACCGCCGGCTCGGGGTCCGCGAGGTCTGGAGCTGGCGCAAGGGCACGATCGAGGTGCGGGTGCTGCACGGCGACGAGTACACCGCGCAGGGTCACAGCGACGCGCTGGCCGGCATCGACCTGGCCCGGGTCACGGCGCTGCTCGACGCGCCGACCACGATGGACGCCATGCGCACGTTCCGGGCCGAGCTTCGCACCGCGCCCTGAGCGGCGCGCGGGGTACACTGCGGGCGTGGGCTCCTGGTTGCGATGCGTTGCGCGCCTGGTCGTGCTGCTGGCGCTGGTGGCGTGCGGCGGCACGGTGGCCGATGATCCGGGCATCGATCACGCGCCGGGGCTCGCCAGCGGTGGCGTCGACGTCCAACCCGCCAGCCAGGATCCGGCCGACCGGGTCTTCGATCCGACGACGATCCACGACATCACGCTCGAGCTCGCGCCCGCCGACTGGGCGAGCGTGCGCGACAACCCGGGCGCCAAGCTGTGGGTGCGGGCCAACTTCTCGTGGGACGGCGAGCGGGTCGACCCGATCGGCGTGCGCGCGTTCGGCGCCGGAAGCCTGATCGCGGGCAAGCCGTCGCTGAAGCTGAGCTTCGATCACGAGGTCCACGATCAGGCGTGGCGCGGCCTCGACGAGCTGAAGCTCGACAACGCGTCGCAGGATCCTGGCTTTCTCAACGAGTACCTGTGCACCTCGGCGATGCGGCGCGCCGGCATCCCGGCCGGGCGCACCGGCTGGGCTCGGGTCACGGTCAACGGTGCGCCGGCCGGCTTCTTCGTCGTCCTCGAGAGCATCGACGACCGGTTCGTCAAGCGCTGGTTCGGCCACGACGACGGCGCGCTCTACAGCATGAACGGCCACCACTGGGGCCAGGGCCTCAACCCGATGGCCGACCCGCTCACCTGGTACGAGCCCGAGACCTCGTTCGGCGGCGACGGTCACGAGCTGGCGGCGGCGGCGGCGGTGGTCGCGACCGGCAGCGACGCCGAGGTCGCGTCGGCGGTCGACCTGCCCGGCTTCTTCCGCGAGAGCGTCGCGCGGTCGGTCATGGGCTCGCAGGACGCGTTCTCCGCCGACGGCAACAACTTCTACCTGTTCGACGATCACGGCCGGATCCGCATCGTGCCGTGGGACTTCGACGTCGATCTCGGGGCCTGGTACCCCGACACCGCGATGACGGTCGATCCTCGCCATCCGTGGACCACCTCGCCGTGGTCGCACAACTCGCTGACCGGCACGCCCTACACCGATCCGGTGCTGCAGCACGCGCTGGCGACGGGCGCTGACGTCAACGCGGTGACCGCCGAGCTGCTGGCCGGCCCGTTCTCGTGGGAGTCGATGGACGCGCAAGCCGCAGCCGCAGCAAGGCTGATCCGCGACGCGGTCCACGCCGACGTCCTCGAGCGCGACGCCGCCGCCGATCAGCGTGCCCTCGATGTCCGGCTGTGGCTGCACAGTCGATGGTCGGCGCTGGCCGGGCGCGAGGTCGCCTACTGTCCGGCGCCCGCCGCCGGCGTCTTGCGCGCCGCCGACCTCGACCCGACCGGCACCGTCGGCTGGGGCAGCCTCGAGATCGATCGCACCAACTGGGGGCCGGGCTTCACCGTCGCCGGCCAGCACCACTGCACCGGCGTCTTCGCCCATGCACCGAGCACCGTGACGATCGCGGTGCCGGCCGGCTACGGCCACCTGCGCGGCGCGGTCGGATTGCAGGACTGGCGCCAGCGCTGCGGCAACGGCGCCCGCTTCACGATCAGCCAGAACGGCGTCGATCTCTGGGCCAGCCCCGACCTGCACACCTACGATCCCGCGGTCAGCTTCGGCCCGCTCGACCTCGCGCCCGGCACCGCGACCCTGACCACCTCGCCGCTCGGCGAGTACTCGTGCGACACCGCGTCGTGGCTCGACCTCGAGCTGGCGCCGCGCTGACCGCCGCTGACGTCGTCACTGGCCGTAGAACGTGCCCTGCGGCGCGCGGTCGTGGATGAGCGCGAGCATCGCGCGGGCGAGGTCGACCTCGGGCGCGAGATCCGCGGCGCCGCTGGCGGTGGCGTCGGCGTCGATGCGGGCGAGCGCGGCGGCCATCGTGACCTCGGCCTCGGACGGCGAGAACGGGTACTGCTCGGCGGCCTCGTGCATGCCCTCGACCAGGAGCGCGAGGGCGGTGGCGCGCTCCGCCGCGGTCTGCTGGAACCACTGGCCGCGCTCGTCGACGACGGCGCCGGCGCGGGCGACGTGCAGCGCGGTGGTGTGGGCGACGCCGTTGGGCGTGGTCCAGCCGAGGTCGAGGTCCACAGCGAAGCCCGCGAGCGCGGCCTCGTCGCCGGCCACCGACACCAGCAGCGCGCCGTGCTGCTTCGACAGGAAGACGCTGGCCGCGGTCATGGTCGGGTCGTCGCCGAAGCCGGCCGGGAAGCCGTAGGGCGTCGCGATCGCGAGGCCGGTCGGCAGCCGCAGCCCGACCGAGAGCTCGTAGGCGATCGGCGCCACGAACCACGGGTACTGGTCGGCGATGAAGCCATCGACGTCGCCGTCGGTGATCACGCCGAACGCGTTGGCGCCGCGGACGTGGGCCATCGACTGCATGATCTCGGGGCCCATGCCGAGGCCGAGGCCGATCACCGTCATCGCCACGCCGTCGGCGGCGCCGGTGGTGACCAGCTCCTCGAACGCGCTCGGGCTGGTGGCGCCGACGTTGGGCTGGACGTCGGTGAACAGCACGATCCGGACCAGCTCGCCGCGGGCGTGGGCCTCGCGGCCGAGGTCGTAGGCCTTGCGGACGCCGCTCTCCATGTCGGTCACGCCCTCCTCGTGCAGGCGATCGATCGCGGTATGGAGCGAGCTGCGGTCGGTGGTGAAGCCGAGCGGGACGGTGACGATGCCGCCGTAGGTGACGAGCGCGGCGTGGTCGCCGGGATCGATCTCGTCAGCGAGCCGGTGCAGGAGCTTGCGGGCCAGCTCGCCCGGCGTCGACAGCTCGGGGTCGGAGCCCCAGCCCATCGAGCCCGAGACGTCGACGGTGTAGATGAACGTGGTCGGAGGCCGGCGGTACAGCGCGGGGTCGACGTTCGACGACAGGCCGACCTGCAGCCAGCCGTGGGCGACGGCGTCGCGGTCGGGCGCGATCCCGGCCGCGGCCCGCAGGCACAGGGTGTCGACGCAGGGCGCGCCGGCCAGGCCGAGGTCGTGCTCGGCGAACATGCCCTCGACCAGCAGCGCGGCCGGCGGCGGGATCTGGCCGCGGGCGATCAGCTCGCGCGCCAGGTGCATGTCCTTGACCCCGCCGACGGTGGCGCCGAAGCCGCCGCCGCCATCGGCACCACAGCCGGCGGCGATCAGCACCATCGAGCACGCGACCAGGAGAGACCCACGGATCGATCGAGACATCATGCCGCGACCCATCGCACCGGCCGTGCCACGACCGCCGGCCACGTCCCGCGGACTTGCGCGCCGCGACTCGGGCCCGCACCGGCCGAACGCGACATCGATGTCGTGCCGCGACCGGCCGGACCGCCAGCGACCTATACTCGCCGGCGATGGAGAAGACGAGCGAGAGTGCGCCTCCGCCGCGGGCGCGTCGTGGTTCGGCGACCGCGCGGCGCCGGCGGCAGGTGGCGTGGGGTCGGCGCCTGCGCCGGGTCGGGCTGGCCTGGCAGAACGCGCTCGAGATCATCCGCGCCGGCCGGCTGACCGCGCCCTACGGCGCGCCGTTCGACATCGTCCACGAGGACGCGATCCACAAGCTGCGCCACTACCACCCGCCGGCCGAGGCCACCGGCCCGCGCTCGGCGCCGCTGCTGCTGGTGCCGCCGCTGATGGTGGCGTCGGAGGTCTACGACATCGCGCCCGACGTCAGCGCGGTCGCGTTCCTCGGCCGGGCCGGCATCGACGTCTGGATGACCGACTTCGGCGCGCCCGAGCGCGAGGCCGGCGGCATGGACCGCACCCTCGACGATCACGTGCGCGCGGTGTCGGAGGCGATCGATCGCATCCACGCCGTCACCGGCCGCGCCGTCCACCTCGCGGGCTACTCGCAGGGCGGCATGTTCGCGTATCAGGCCGCCGCGTTCCGGCGCAGCGCCGGGCTGGCGTCAATCATCACGATGGGCAGCCCGGTCGACATCCACCGCAACGTGCCGCTGGCCGATCAGCTGGTCGAGCGGATCGTTGCCGGTGTGCAGCGCGTGATCGCCCGCCCGCTCGCGCGGATCGAGGGCCTGCCCGGGTTCCTGACCTCGACCGGCTTCAAGCTGCTGTCGGCCCGCAAGGAGGCCGGCCAGCTGGTCGAGTTCGTGCGCAAGCTGCACGATCGCCAGGCGCTCGAGAAGCGCGAGGCCCGCCGGCTGTTCCTCGGCGGCGAGGGCTTCGTCGCCTGGCCCGGTCCGGCCCTGCGCAAGTTCATCGACGAGATCATCGTCGCCAACCGGATGACGTCGGGCGGCATCGTCATCGACGGCCACACCGTCACCCTCGCCGACATCGACTCGCCGATCCTGTACTTCGTCGGCGACCGCGACGAGATGGGCCGGCCGGCCGCGGTCCGCGGGATCCGCAAGGCGGCGCCGGCGGTCGAGGCGCTGTTCGAGGTGGTGGTGAAGGCCGGCCACTTCGGCCTGGTCGTGGGCTCGACCGCGCTGGCGATCACCTGGCCGACCGTGATCGAGTGGATCCGCTGGCGCGACGGCGACGGTGCGCAGCCGGCGCGCATCGTCGCGGCCCGTGGCGCCACACCGACCGCGACCGTCGAGGACGACGCTGACGATCTGGCGGACGACGACGACGATGACACCGACGTCGGCGAGGTCGGCTTCGATCTCGAGCTGGCCCAGGACGTCGTCGGCAAGACCGCGACCGCGCTGTGGGAGCGGGTCGGCGACGCCGCCCAGGAGATCGGCGACTACCTCGACAACCTGCGCTGGCAGCTGCCGCGCCTGCGCCGGCTGCGCAACCTGCGCGACGACACCCGGATCTCGATCGGGTCGGTGCTGGCCGAGCAGGCCGCCGCCACCCCCGACGGCACCTTCTTCCTGTTTCGCGATCGCGCGTTCACGTACGCCGACGCCAACCGCCGGGTCGACGCCGTGGTCCGCGGCCTGATCGCCGCCGGGGTCCGGGTCGGCCAGCGCATCGCGGTGGTCATGCGCGGCCGGCCGTCGTTCCTGTCGGCGGTGACCGCGCTGTCGCGGTTGGGCGCGGTCGCCGTCATGATCGCCGAGCCGTCGCTCGACGGGCCGGCCCACGCCCACGCCGACGCGTGGCTGGCCCGCGCGATCGAGCTGGGCGAGCCCGACGCCGTGCTGGCCGATCCCGACACCGCCGACGCCGTCCGCGCCTCGTTCGCCGGCCGCCTCCTCGTCCTCGGCGGCGCCCGCGAGCGCCGGACCCTGCCGATCGGCGCGGTCGATCTCGAGGCCATCGATCCGGCCCAGGTCGCCCCGCCCGGCTGGTACCGCCCCGATCCCGGTCGGGCCCGCGACCTCGCGATGGTCTTCGTCAGCTCGGGCCGCCACGAGCCGCCCAAGGCCGGCCGCATCACCAACCGTCGCTGGGCGGTGTCGGCGCTGGGCGCGGCCGCGACCTGCACGCTCACCTCGCGCGACACCGTCTACTGCTGCCTGCCGCTGCACCACCCGACCGGCATGCTGGTCGCCGCGTCGAGCGCGGTGGTCGGCGGCGCCCGGCTCGCCCTCGCGTCTGCACCCGTGTCGAGCGCGGGCTTCGACGCCGATCAGTTCTGGCACGAGGTCCGGCGCTACGGCGTCAGCATCGTCTACTACGCCGGCGAGATGTGCCGGTCCTTGATCGCCGCGCCGCCGACCATCGCCGAGCAGAACCACCCGGTGCGGCTGTTCGCCGGCTCGGGCATGCGGCCCGATCTCTGGCGCAAGTTGAAGCAGCGATTCGCGGGCGTCGGCGTGCTCGAGTTCTACGCGTCGACCGAGGCCTCGGTGGTGCTGGCCAACGCCTCGGGCGAGAAGGTCGGCGCCGTCGGTCGGCCGCTGCCCGGCAGCCCCGAGCTGGCGATCGCCGCCTACGATCTCGACGTCGACGACTTCGTCCGCGACGCCGGAGGCCGCCTGGTCCGAGCCCGCATCGATCAGCCGGGCATGCTCATCGTCCGCCTCGACTCGCCGCGCGGCATCGCCGACCTCGCTCACCTCGCGCCGACCCGGATCCTGCGCGACGCGATGGGCCCCGGCGACACCTGGTTCGTCACCGGCGATCTCCTCGCGATCGACGCGGCCGGCGACTACTGGTACGTCGATCGCCAGGGCGACACCATCCGCACCGCGTCGGGGCCGGTGCCGAGCCGCAAGATCGAGGACGCGCTCCACGAGGTCGCCGAGATCCGGACCTGCGTCGCCGTCGGCGTCCCTGGCCCCGACGACAAGGAGCAGCCGGCGGCCGCGGTCGCGCTGGTCGCCGGCGCCGAGCTCGACCTCGCAGCGCTGGCTCGCGCGGTGGTCGCGCTGCCGGCCCACGCCCGCCCGGTCCGGCTCCGCCTGGTCGACGACCTGGCCATGACCGACGGCTTCCGCCCGCTCAAGCGCCCGATCCGCGACGCCGGCTTCGCCGACGGGCCCCGGGTCTGGGCCTGGGATCCCACGGTCGAACGCTACCGCCCCACCCGGTGATCTCGTGCGCCTCGCCGTCCTCGCGATCGTCGTCACGTTCGTCGTCCTGATCGCCGCCACCGGCGCGGCGCGGGCCCAGATCGTCAACGTCCAGGGCTCGCTGGCCGGCGACCCGGCGCCAGGCTGGACCAGCGCGATCAGCGCCGGCGTCGACTGGCAGACCGGCAACTCCGAGCTGATCCGGCTGTCGGGCGCCGCCAGCGCGCTGTTCCGCTGCGGACCGTGGCTGGCGCTGGGCCTCGCGCGCGGCGAGTACGCCGAGGGCCGCGGCGTGACCCTGTCCGAGCGCACCTTCGAGCACCTGCGCGGCCGACGCGCGCTCGGCCCGCGCCTGTTCTGGGAGGGCTACGTCCAGCACGAGTACGACGCCTTCCGCCGGCTCGCGATCCGCGGCGTCGCCGGCACCGGCCCGGCCTATCGCCTGGTGCGCGGCCCCCGCCTGGTCATGACCGCGGGCGCCGCCTACATGTTCGAGCTCGAGCAGCGCTCGACCAAGGCCAACGTCGCCGACAGCGGCCTGCGCCTGTGGGCGCACCGGCTGTCGACCTACCTCACCGGCACGCTCAAGCTCGGCACTCAGGTCACCGCCACCCAGACCGTCTACGTCCAGCCCCGGCTCGATGCGCCCGACGACGTCATGCTGCTGTCGGAGACATCGATCGAGAGCAAGCTCGCGGCCCGCCTGTCCCTGACCAACAGCCTGGTCATCGCCTACGACGCGTCACCGCCGGCGACCGTACACGCGCTGTCGACCGCGCTGCGGGTCAGCGTCGGCGTCACCTTCTGACGCCAGGCGCGCCGCGCGAGCTACTGGGCCGGGAAGAAGTCGGTGAGCGGCAGCGCGGGACCGGCCGCGCCGAGCCGGGGCAGCCCCAGGCCGTCCTCGATGGTCGCCAGCAGCCGGTAGTGATCGGCGCGGCCGGTGCTGGTGAAGCCGGCGTGCTTGGCCAGTGGCGAGAGCACGAACATGGGGACGGGATCGTCGGGGGCCAGCACGCCCGACAGATCGTCCTCGTCCCAGACGATCACCATCAAGCTGTGCGCGGTGAACGCCGGCGACGCGAGGATGCGCGGGATCTGGGCCGCCAGCCAGGTGTCGCCGTTGGTGTAGTTCTGGGCGCCCGCGATGATCGGGTCGTGCATGTCGTTGACCAGGTTGGGGGCGATGAACGCGAACCGCGGCGCGGTCGCGCTGGTGTCGAGCATCGAATAGTCGATGACGTGGGCGGCGCAGCGCGCCGGGTTGCTCTGCATGTCGTTGAAGTAGGCGAACGGTACATGGCGCGTCGCGAAGGTGCCGGCGTTGGTGAAGTTGCATGCCGCGCCCATGCTCTCGGCGTACGCGCGCCAGGTGATCCCGGCGGTCTCGAGCTGATCGCCGAGGTGCTGGGCGCCGACCGGGCAACCGCAGGTGTGGATGAGCGGGTTGCACGTGAGCGCGTTGCACGCGCTGCCGGTGGGATCGCAATCGCACCCGACCGAGCCGGTGCCGCCCGAGACCAGCGCCAGGTAGTTGGGCAGGCTGGGGTGGTCGACGCCGTGGTAGTTGGTCGACTGCGCGGTCGTCGACATCAGCATGTGCAGGTAGGGCGTGGTGCTGCCCTGGAGCGTGGCCAGGCTGACGTTCTCCATGACCACGACGAACACCCGATCGAAGCGCGGGATGCCGCTCGGCGCCCGGCACACGGGCATGCCGTTGGCGGTGCCGCACACCGACGTGCCCGGGCAGGTGCCGCAGGCCGAGCCGGCGTCGGGGGCGCGGGCGTCGATCGCGCCGCCATCGACGGTCGAGGGCGCGTCGACGACCTCGGCGGCGTCGAGGCGAGGCCGGGCGTCGTGCTCACCGGCGGCGCCGTCGTCGCCGCAGCCGGCCCACACCGCGATGCAGGTGAGGAGGAGAGACGAGCGGATCGTGCGGATCGAACGGTTCATGGCGCGGCCTCGTTGGCGCGCACTCTACGCGGTTCCAGCCGGAGACCCGCACCCGAATTTCGATCCGCCCGCGCGCCGGCGGTGCCACTCGGTCGGAAGTGCACCGAGGCCGGCGCGCACGATGACCCGCGGCGGTGGCGCCAGACCCTGGATCGGTCGGGCCCGCTCGCGGTATGACGAGCGTGATGAACATCAAC
>JAYVSF010000381.1:0-2724 GCA_043775605.1 Myxococcales bacterium | reverse complement strand
CAGGCGAAGCGCACGATCGCGGTCGCGACCGCGCCCGCCAGCTCGGGATCATCGTGGGCGAGCTCGGCGATCGGCAGGCCGGGCGCACGGGTCATGGTCAGCACGCGCCGGGTCGAGCGCTCGGCGATCACCTCCGGCACCCGGATGACCGCGTCGCCGGCCCAGGCCGCGCCGACCCGGGTCATCGCCTCCGCCTCGGCGGCGTAGTCGACCTCGGCCAGGACCGCGGCCCGCACCGCCGCCACCGCCGCCGGCGACAGCTCGCGGCCCAGCTCCGTGCCGGCCAGCCGGCGAGCGAACCCGTCGGACGCCAGGTCACCGGCCAGGGCGGCGGCGATGCCCGGGTACTGGACCTTCACCGCCAGCTCGCGACCGTCGTGACCGGTGGCGGCGTGGACCTGCCCGAGCGACGCAGCGGCCATCGGCTTCGGCTCCCAGCGCGCGAACAGCCGCTCGGGCGGCGCCCCCAGCTCCTCCTCGATGACGGCCGCGATCGCCGCCGCGGGTGCGGCCGGCGCCTGATCCCACAGCGCGCGCAGCTCGACCGGCGCACCCGCCGAGGTGTAGGCAAGGAGCTGGGCGACCTTGGCCAGGCCGGCCTTCATCGAGCCAGCGTGCCGCGCCAGCTCGCGCTCGGCGGCGTGATCGGCGATGTGATCGTCCTCGTCCGAGCCGGTCGGATCGGTGGTGACGACCTGCCGGATCCGCGCCCACAGCCGGGCCATCCCGACCCGGGCGTCGGCGGCCAGCCGGCGGCGCAGGCGCTCGCGTTCAGCGGTCATGGCTGCCGGCACTCTCGCACACCACGTTCGGGGTCATCGCCCTTGGATGCCGCGACTCACGAGCCGGTCGCGGCCCGCGGGCGCGGCCGGTCGCGCATTGCCTGGATCGATCGTTCGCCAAAGGCTCACTCGGGCCAGTACAGCTCGACCCGGTTCTTGCCGGCGCGCTTGGCCCGGTAGAGCGCGCGGTCGGCCCGCCGCAGGAGATCTTCGGCGGTGACGCCGCCGCTGTCGGGGAAGGCCGCGATCCCGACCGAGGCGGTGATCGACCGCACCGGGCCGCCGTCGCCGGCCGGCACCCGCCGCTCGGCGATCGCGTGGCGGATCCGCTCGGCGTGGACCAGCGCCGCCACCAGCTCGGTGCCCGGCAGGATCAGCGCGAGCTCCTCGCCGCCGTAGCGGGCCGCCGTGTCGACGCCGCGGATCTGAGTGCGGACCACGCCCGCGATCTCGCGCAGCACCCGGTCGCCGGCCAGGTGGCCGTGGACGTCGTTGAGCTGCTTGAAGTCGTCGAGGTCGAGCATCGCGACTGCGAACGGCGTCTGGTAGCGCCGGGCCCGCTCGATCTCCTCGTCGAGGCGCGCGTCGAAGTAGCGGCGCACGAACAGCCCGGTCAGGCCGTCGACCATCGCCATCTCGTAGAGGTGGGCGTTGGCGAGCGCGGCGCCGACCTGCAGCGCCAGCGAGCCCAGCAGCCGCTCGTCGGCCTCGGTGAACGCCTGCGGCTGCCGGCTCTGGACCGCGAGCACGCCCTCGCACACGCCGTGCATCATCACCGGCACGCCCAGCCACGATCGCACGCCCTCGGTGCCGGCCGGGCCGACGTCGACGTCGCTGGCGCCGAGCTCGCCGAAGCGCAGCGCCGCCTGATCGCGGATGACCCGCCCGGTCGCTCCCTCACCGCGGGCCACCGTCACCCGGGCGTGGCGATCGCGGTCGCGGTCGTAGCTGTCGACCACCAGCCGGTCGGTCTCGCGCGCCGCGCCGCGGTGGACCAGCGCCATCGCCTCGGCCGCCGGGATGGCCCGCACCGTCTCCTGGGCCACGGTCGCCACCACCTGCGGCAGCTCGATCGACGAGCCGAGCGCGCGGGCGGTGCGGTCGAGCAGCTCGAGCTCGCCGACCCGGGCCCGGCCGGCGGCGCTCGCCTCGGACAGCCGGTTGAACACCAGGTTGAGCAGGAGGTGGGTGGCGGCCAGCAGCGCGAAGCCGAGCAAGCGGTCGTCGCGGAACAGCTGGGTCGCGACCGCCGCCACCGGCAACAGCGACAGCTCGGCCACGATGCCGGGCGCGGCCTGGTCGCGCACGAACCGGCGTAGCGACCGCCCGCCGAGCGCCAGCCGCACGCCCTGGATCAGGTTGTGGACCAGCATCAACAGCGCGCCGATCGCCACCACCCGCAGGCCGGTCGCCAGCTCGCCGTCGTGCGCGCCGGCCGGCACCACCCGCTCGACCGCGCGCGAGACCGCCGCCACCAGCGCCCCGGTCATGCCGCCGAAGTACGCGACGTAGGCCAGCCCGCGCCGGCTCTCGTCGCGATCGGGGCGGGCCTGGCGCGCGCGCCACCAGCGCATCGCCGCGTCGGCGGTGAGCGCCAGCGCCACGATCAGCCCGGCCACGGTCGGGCCCAGCGTCACCGCGGCGGCGACGTAGAACCCCGAGTCGAGCGACAGCACCGCGTCGGGCGCGATCGGGAACGCCATCGCCCGGGTGGCGACGATGACCAGCACGAACAGCGCGACCCCGGCCGACCCGTGCGGCGGCAGCGCCAGCGCCGGGCCGAGCGCCACCCCGGCCGCGACCGCGCCCCAGCCCACCACCGCGAGGGCGAGGGTGAAGGTCAGCTGGGTGCGAACGCGCTTGCTCATGGTCGGACCAGTGACAGCGCGGGGAGGTACCACAGCCCCGCACAGGGTTGGCGAGAATCAACCCTGTGTCGTCG
>JAYVSF010000380.1:0-8664 GCA_043775605.1 Myxococcales bacterium | reverse complement strand
CGCTGGATGTCCTCGACCGCCCTGCGCAGCGCGATCAGCTCCTGCCGCAGCTCGACGTTGGGGCGGTCGTCGCTGCTGCGGTTCTTGACCAGCGCGCGCAGCGAACGGAGCTCGGCGCGCAGCGGGCCGACCACGCGCTCGACCTCCTGATCGTCGAGGGTGGTCCGCGGCCGGGGCGCCGGGGTCGGCGGGGGCAGCGACGACGACCGCACCGCGCGCGGCTCGTCGTCGTCGATCGCGGCCGAGATCTCGTAGCCGGTGCCGAGCAGGCCCTTGCGGACCTGGCGGGTCGAGACCACGACCGCCTGGTCGCCGAGCTCGGCCTTGACCTTGGCCAGCGCCTCGCGCATCGACGCGCCTTCGAACTTGACGATCTTCATGCGGCCTCCAGGGCGGAGATCACCCCGCGGGTGACGAACGGGACCGAGGCATCGACCTCGCGGTAGCTGATGACCGCGAGGCCGGGGACGTGACGGGCGGCGACGCCGGCGACGATCCGGCGGATGTCGGGCGCGACCACGAGGACCGGCGACTCGTCGTTGCGGGTGAGGTCACGGGCGCTGGCGGCCAGCTCGTCGGTCAGCTTCGACAAGATCCGGGCGTTGCGCGGGTGCTGCTCGCGGAACAGGGCCTCGGCCCGGGGGTCGAGGACCAGCGGCCGCAGGCTGCCATCGCTGCCGAGGTGGTTGCGGGTGATGCGGCGCGCCAGCCGCTGCCGGACCAGCTCCGTCAGATCGTCGGGGTTTTTGACGGCGCCGGCGTGGTCGGCCAGGGCCTCGAGGATCGAGCGCAGGTCGCGGATCGAGACCCCCTCGCGGAGCAAGTTGCGGAGAACCTTGATGACATCGCCGGTGGACATGAGATGGGGGATGAGCTCTTCGATGACCTTGCCGTCGGTCTTGCCAGCTACCTCCAGCAACTCCTGGGCCTCCCGCCGACCGAGCAGCTCGTGGGCGTGGCGGCGGACCAGCTCGGCCAGGTGGGTGGCGATCACCGCGGTGGCGTCGACCACGGTGCAGCCCGCGGCCTCGGCTCGACCGCGCTCGATCGGGGTGATCCACTTGGCCGGCAGGCCGAAGGTCGGCTCGGTGGTGACCTCGCCCGGCAGGCCGCGGGTGGCGGTGCCGGTCGGGTCGAGCGCGAGCAGCCGGTGGGTGTGGACGTTGCCCTGGGCCACGACCACGCCCGACAGCAGCACCCGGTAGCCGCCCGGGGCCAGGCGCAGGTCGTCGCGGATGTGGATCGGGGGGACGATCACGCCGAGCTCGGACGCGATCTGCTTGCGCAGGGTCGCGATCCGCCGCAGCAGCTCGCCACCCTTGGCGGCGTCGACCATCGACAGCAGATCGAGGCCGACCTCCATCGCCAGCAGGTCGATCGGCAGCGCGGCCTCGATCTCGCCCTTGCTGACGTTGGCGGCCGTGGCGTCGGCGCGGGCCGGCTTGCCGGGGACGGGCACGTCGGCGCGGGTGTCGATCGGGCCGGCGCTGGCCTTGCGCGCCCGCCAGATGACGATCGCGCCCAGCGTGAGGAACAGGACGTGGGGCATGCCGGGCAGCAGCCCGACCGCGATGACCAGGGCGGCGGCCACCATCAGCGGCCGGCGCCGGGCCAGGAGCTGGCCTGACAGCGCGACGCCGAGCTCGCGATCGCCGCCGCGGGTGATGAGCAGGGCGGCGCCGGTCGAGACCAGCAGCGCCGGGACCTGCGACACCAGGCCGTCGCCGATCGACAGCACGGTGAAGGCGCGGGCGGCGTCGCCGAGCGACATGCCGCGGCTGGCGCCGATGATGATGCCGCCGATGACGTTGATGCCGAGGATCAGCAGGCCGGCGACCGCGTCGCCACGCACGAACTTGCTGGCGCCGTCCATGGCGCCGTGGAACTCGGCCTCGCGCTGGATCAGCGCGCGGCGCTCGCGAGCGTCGGTCTCGCTGATGAGGCCGGCGCCGAGGTCGGCGTCGATCGCCATCTGCTTGCCGGGCATCGAGTCGAGGGTGAAGCGGGCCGCGACCTCCGAGATGCGCTCGGCGCCCTTGGTGATCACGACGAAGTTCACGATCACCAGGATCAGGAAGATGATCGCGCCGACCACGAAGTCGCCGCCGATCGCAAAGTGGCCGAACGCGGCGATGACCGCGCCGGCGGCGTGATCGGAGCTGCCGCCGTGGGTGAGGATCAGGCGGGCCGAGGCGACGCCGAGCGCCAGCCGGAACAGCGTCACGAACAGCAGCAGGGCCGGGAACGCCGAGAAGTCGGTCGGCCGCTCGACGTAGAACGCGACCAGGAAGGTCAGGGCCGACAGGCACAGCGCGGCGCCGAGCAGGAGATCGAACAGGGTCGGCGGCAGCGGCGCGATCGTGATCGCGAGGATGCCGACCAGGGCCAGCGCCATCGACCAGTCGCCGGTGCGCTCGCCGATCCAGGCCCGGGCCCCGGCGGCGGCGCTCGGCGCGGTGGTGGTCGCGGCCGCGCTCACGCCCGGCTCCCGGCGTGGCGCTCACGCAGCCGATAGACGTAGGCCAGGACCTCGGCGACGGCGTGGTAGAGCGCGCCCGGGACCTCGTGGCCCTCGGCGACCAGCTTGTGCAGCGCCCGGGCCAGCGGCGGGCGGCTGATCACCGGCACGCCGGCAGCGCGCGCGGCCTCGCGCATGCGCAGGGCCAGCTCGTCGACGCCTTTGGCCACGACCCTGGGCGCGCCGCCCTCGGCCGCGCGGTACCGCAGCGCGACCGCGTAGTGGGTCGGGTTGACCAGCACGACGTCGGCGGTGCGGGTCGCGGCCACCGCGCGCCGCTTGGACAGCTCGCGCATGCGCCGGCGGCGCGCGCCCTTGACCATCGGATCACCCTCGGACTCGCGGTGCTCCTGCTTCATCTCGCTGGTCGTCATCTTCATCTTGCCGGCCATGGTCCGGCGGGCGCGGATGTAGTCGAGGACGCCGAGCACGGCGAGGACGAGGCCGCCGGCGAAGCTGATCGTGATCACCGCGCGGCTGACCCGTGGCATCAGGCTCTGGGGGTCGCCGGTGGCGACCGTGGTCAGCTCGCGCGCGGTCGCGATCGCGACCACGGTGCCAACCGCGAGCAGCTTGGCGCCGGCCCCGGCCAGGCGGCGCAGCATCGCCCTCGGCGACAGCGCCTCGACCGCGCCGGTGAACGCGAACCAGCGGCTGGGATCGAACTTCGGCCACTTCCAGATCGGCGGCCAGCCGAGTTGGAGCCCGCCGACCAGCACGCAGCCGAGCAGCGCACCGATCAGGGCGGGGGCGACCGCGACGGTGTAGGCGTTGCGGGCCGCACCGGCGATGGCGCCGACCGGCGCGCCGCGCATCGCGGTGGTGGTCAGCGCGCAGATCGCGGTCCAGCTCGAGCCGGCCAGTGCGATGGCCGCGATCAGGCCGAAGCCGAGGGTGGCGGCGCCGGTCAGCTCGCGCGAGGTCGCGACCTCGCCGCGCTTGCGGAACTCGCGGACCCGCTTCGGGGTCGGCTTGTGGGTGCGGCCGTCCTCGCTCACGACCCGCTGCCTCCGGCCAGGGCGGCGACCGCGTCGGCCGCGGCCCGATCGATCGCGCCGGCGGTGACCGAGGCGGTGGACAGCAGCACGACGCCGGCGACCAGCAGCACCACCGGCAGGCTGATCGAGAACACGTTGACCGCCGGCACCGCGCGGTTGACCAGCGCGAGGCCGAGGTTCACGACGGTGGCGGCCAGCAGCACCGGCGCGGCGATGCCGACCGCGGCCGCGGCCACCGCCAGCGCCGCCGACATGGCGCCGGTCAGGCCGTCGGCGAGCGTGGCCGGGGTCACCGGCACCGCGAGCGCGCGGACCAGGGCCTCGAGGCCGTCGGCGGCGAGGAAGGCGAGGCCGGCGATCGCGGCGATCAGGCCGCGGACCGCGCTGGCCGACTCGCCGGCCCGGGGATCGTAGGCCTGGGCGAAGCCGAGGCCGGCGTGGACGCCGATCAGCTGGGCGCCCGCCGACACCCGATCGAGGATGAGGTTGGCGGTGATACCGGTGAGCGCGCCGGCCGCTAGCTCGAGCGGCACCGCGGCCATGACCTGCAGCGGATCGAGCGTGGCGCTGCCGCCGCGCCCGGTCAGGACCGCGGCCACCGCGACCGCGAACACCAGGCGGACCCGGCTCGAGGTCCCGCGATCGCCGAGCAGCGGCGCGGTGAAGGCCAGCCCGCTGGCGCGCGCCAGGGCGACGACGAAGCCGGCCGCGGTGGCGTCGAGCGCGAGCGGCGGGCTCACGGCGCCTGGTCCTCGGTGGCGTGCTCGGCGGCGTGCTCGATCGCGGTGGTCGCGAAGCTGCTCAGGCGGTCGAAGGCCCAGTGGCCAGCGAAGGTCAGGACCAGCAGCGCCGCGATCAGCTTGGGCACGAACGCGAGCACGCTCTCCTGCAGCTGGGTCGCGGTCTGGATCAGCGCGACCGCGAGGCCGGCGATCAGCGCGACCACCAGGAACGGCGCCGCGACGGTGGCCAGCACCGTCAGCGCGCGCTGCCAGAGGTCGAGGGTGGTCACACCGCCCCCGCGAGCAGCGATCGTACGACGAGGTGCCAGCCATCGATGGCCAGGAACACCAGCAGCTTCACCGGCACCGAGAGCACCTGCGGCGGCACCATCACCATGCCAAGCGCGGTCAGGATGGTCGCGACCACCAGGTCGATGACCATGAACGGCAAGAGCACGCCGAGGCCGATCTCGAAGCCGGTCCGCAGCTCGGACACCACGAACGCCGGCACCGCGATCCGCAGCGGCACGTCATCGGCCGTGGTCGGCCGCTGCGCGTCGCTGACCTCGTAGAACAGGGCCAGGTCGCGCTCGCGGGTCCGGGCCAGCAGGAACTTGCGCAGCGGCGGGGTCGCGGCCGCGAGGGCCTGGCCCTCGTCGAGCTTGCCGGCCATGTAGTCCCGGCCGGCGTGGTCGTAGATCTCGGAGGCGACCGGCGCCGACACGAACACGGTCATGAACAGCGCGAGGCCGATCAGGACCTGGTTGGGCGGGGCCGACGGCGTCGACAGGCCGGTGCGGACGAAGCCGAGCACGACCACGAAGCGGACGAAGCAGGTGCAGGACAGAACCGCGGCCGGGATCAGGGTGGCCAGCGTCAGGATCGCGATCATCGTGATCGCGCTGGTGGGACCCGCCGGGGTGGCGCCGGTCCCGGGCAGGGCCGGCAGCACGCCGGCGAGCGCCGGCGCAGCCGACGCGACCGAGGCCGCCAGGCACAGGGGCGCGATCAAGGCGATCGCGACCAGCCCACGCCTGACCCAGGGCGAGGTCACCGACGACCTCCGGTGGCGGCCAGGATGTCGCGCGCCCACTGCTCGTCGGCGTCGCTGTCGCCGGTGGCGACGTCATCGGTGATCGGCGTGACCTTGCCGCGCAGCCGCATGATGCCCGACACCGCTGCGGTGGCGTTGCCGCGCACCCGCGGCATCGGGCTCGAGCCGTGGGCGAACAGCGGCTCGGCGTCGTCGCGACCGGCGTCGAGCGACAGCGGTGCGCTGCGATCGGCGTCGCCGCGCCGCCACTGACCGAGCAGGCGAACCTGCTGGCCCGCCACCGAGACCACCAGCTCGCGCTCGCCGGCGCCGAGCCAGACCACGCGGGTCTTGCCGCCGAGCTCGCGGGTGGCGAGCACCTCGAGCTGGGGACCGGTGATCGGGGTGGCCGCGCGCCGACGGCGCAGCATCATCGCGGCCAGGCCGACGAGGCCGATGACCGCGATCGCGATGACCACCCGGCCGAGGCCGGGCCCGCCGCTGCCGCCGGTGAGGCGCGCCGACGGCGAACGCGCCGACGACGAACGCGCCGACGGCTGGCCGGTGAGCGGCGCCGGGGTCGGCGGCGCGAGCGAGGTCGCCGCCGCGGTCGCCGCGGTCGGGTTCGCCGCCGCGGTCGAGGTGGCGTGAGGATCGACCAGCGGGCCGCGGTCCGCGCTCGCGGTGCCGGCAGCGTCCTCGAGATTCGGCTTGAGGTTCGGGGTCAGGTTCGGCGTCAGGGCCGCGGCCGGGCTCGCGCCGGCGACGGTCGCCGTGGTCCCGATCGCCGCGCCGGCCGGGGCCGCCACCGCCGCCGTCACCGGCTGCGCCGCGGTCGTCGGCGCCGTCACCGCCGCCGCGACCGGCACGGCCCGCGGGATCCAGACGTGGACGCCGTCGTCGCCCTGGATCGCGCGCGCGCCCGGGAGCAAGGCCACGGCCCGGGCGTGATCGCCGCGGAGCTTGACGCTCAGCACCAGGGGTGCGGCGCGGCGCGGCTCGAGGCCGCGGACATCGACGCGCTCGACCGAGTGATCGGCGAAGGTGTCCATCACCTCGTCGGGACGGCCGAACAGCACGACCTCGAGCCGCTGGCGGTTCACCGTGAGCATCGGCGCCGCGACCATCCGAACGCCGGTGACCAGGACCTCGACCTCGGCGCCGTGGTCGATCACCCGCAGCTTGGGGTGGACCTGGGCCCTGGCCGGGCCGACCTGGGCGAGGGTCGCCAGCGCGAACGCAGCGGTGACGACAACGAGCGACCGGGTGGACATGTCAGCTCTCCTTGTCGACCAGCTCGAGGATGCGGATGCCGCAGCGATCGCCGACCGCGACCGCCTCGGCCCGCGCCACCAGGCGCGAGTTGACCCGGACGTCGAGGGGCGCGCCGGTGACCTTGTCGAGCGGGATCACCGAGCCGGGGCCCAGGCGGGCGGCCAGCTCGGACAGGGTCAACTTGATCCGGCCGAGCTCGACGGTCAGCTCGAGCGGGACATCGTGGAGCAGGCTCTCGAGGCGCCGGGCATCGAGCTGGGGTGCACCATCACTCATGGACGACCTCCACCGGGCACCGCGAGGGCGGCGACCTCGACTGCGAGCACGCCTCGAGTCACCACCGGGCGACCCCAGGCCTTGAGCACGTCGCCGCAGTAGATCGGCAACGGATCATCGACGAACACGGGCAGCGTGAGCTGCGAGCCCGGACCGAGCCGGCGCAGCTCCGACATCGGGATCATCATCGACGCGAGCTCGACCCGCAGCTCGACCGGCACGCCGCCGAGCGCGGCCGCGATCGCGTCGCTGGCGGCCGCGACCGACGCGCTGCGATCGGCCGCCGGCAGCAGCAGCTCGGCGCGCACGAACACGCGGATCCGGCCGGGGGTCTGGCCGCCGACGCTGAGGGTGGCGCCGAGGACCGAGTCGGCGCCGAGCGCGCGGCCGACGTTCTCGGCGGTGGTCGGCACGACCCGGAGGCCGGCGCGGTTGCCCTCGAGCCAGGCGCCGTCGAGCGCGGTCAGCGCCGACTCGCCGACCGGCCCGAACAGGCGCAGCGCGAGCGGCGACGGATCGCGCCCGGGCTGGCCGCCGGCGCCACCGCCGCAGCGCTTGGCCGCCGCGGCCTCGATCATCTCGCCGCCGATCGCGATCACCATGGCGACGTCGCCGTCGCCATGGACCACGCCGATCCACATCGGCCGCAGCTCGTCGCCGAGCGCGCGGGCGTCGAGCACCTCGGCGCCCATCGAGTCGACCGAGACATCGCCGAGGTAGGCGCGCAGGGTGCGCGGCAGTCGCCGGGCCCAGCGCGCGGTGAGGTCGGCCAGCCGCGGCCGGGCCGCGTGCGCGTTGCGCTCGGCGGCGATCAGCGGCAGGGGTGACACGTCGGCCGAGTTGGCGGCCGAGGCCGTCGACGGGGCAGCCTGCCGGATCGCGGCCTGGATGGCCTCGAGCTCGGCGAGATCGAGGGGTAGGTCGCTCACGGTCCCGGGTTTTGCAACCGCCAGGCCACCGCTAACCCCCTGGACCGCCTCGTTTCCTTCCCCTGCCCCGGCCCGCTTGTCGGCGGGGCTGACGGCCAATCCCCGGAATCGTCAAGACCCGAGCGAGCTCAGCGCCGCAGGTCAGCGCTTGAGCTGGGCGACCTCGGCCAGCATCTCGTCGGCCGTGGTCACGGTCTTGACGTTGGCCTGGAACGCGCGCTGGTAGGCGATCATGGTCACCAGCTCAGCGCCGAGGTCGACGTTGGAGCCCTCGAGCGAGCCGCTCGACAGCGCGCCGCGGCCGCTGGTCCCGGCGGCGCCGACCAGGGCCTGGCCCGAGGCCGAGTTCTCGGCGTACAGGCCGTCGCCGGCCCGGGTCAGCTCGGGCTCGGCGCCGAACAGGGCCAGCGCGACCCGGGCGAGATCGCGGGTCTCGCCGTTGTCGTAGACGCCGCGCACCGTGCCGTCGTCGGCGACCTCGACGCTCATCAGGGTGCCGGCGCCGTGGCCGTCGATCGCGAGCGCGTTGACGGCGAAGCCGCCGGCGACCTGAGTGGTGCCGTCGCGACCGGTGCCGCCGTCGGTCGTGGCCGCGTCGCCGAAGTCGAAGGCGATCGCCTGGCCCGCGGTCGCGCCGCGGAACGACACGCTCGACGCCGCCGGGGTCTCGGTGTCGAGGGCGCCGGTGGCGGTGAACGTGAGCGCGCCGCTCGCGAACTCGGTCGGCGTGCCGGCGGTGCCGCCGGTGATGTCGCCGCCGTCGACCATCGCGTGCCATTCCCAGGCGCCGCCGCCCTGGCTGCGGAAGTACGTGTCGACCTGATGCGCGTTGCCGAGCGAGTCGCGCACCGTCACCGAGGTGTGGTGGTTCGAGGTGCCGCTCGGGTTGGTCGGATCCCAGGCCGGCTTGGCC
>JAYVSF010000379.1:0-7446 GCA_043775605.1 Myxococcales bacterium | reverse complement strand
GAAACGTCGAGCGGTCGCGAACCCGCGCACGGTCAGGTCGCCGGGGGCTCGACCGGATCGCCGTCCGCGACCCGCACCACCAGGACGTCGCAGGTGGCGCCGCGCACCACCTCCTCGGCCGTGCTGCCGAACAGCACCCGGCGCGCCGCCCGGCGACCATGGGTCCCGACGATGATGAGGTCGGCGGCCAGGACCCGCGCCAGCTCGAGGATGCTCGCGCCTGCCGGCCCGACCTCGACCCTGATCACGGCGGCGCTCAGGCCCGCGGACTGCGCGGCGGCCTCGAGCAGGTGCCCGATCGCGGCCGCCGCCGCCAGGGTGGCGGACTCGAAGCCGCCGGGGGTCTCGATCGTGCCGATCGTGGTCAGCGGCAGCAGGCAGTGGAGCACCGTGACCGGGCCGCCGGAGCGCGCGGCCTCGGCCGCCGCCGCGCTCAGGGTCGGCCATGCCGGATCGTCGAGATCGGTGGCGACGAGGATCAGTTTGTTACCGCTGGTGCTGCGCGCGAGCAAGACCGGGCACGCGGCGGCACGCAGGATCTCGGTCGGCAGGTTCGGGCTGACGATGCGGGCCAGGATGCCCTCGTGCGCGTGGGTCTGGCCCAGCACGATCAGGGCGGCCCCGTGCGCGCTGGCGCTGGCGAGGAGCTCGTCGGCGCGCTCGCCGACCCGGACCTCGATCGTCACCTCGGCGTCGCTCGGCAGCAGGGCCGCCGCCCGACCGGCGAGCGCGACCTCGGCGCCGGCGCGGCCATCCTCGTCGGCAACGACCGCGCACGCGATCAGCGGGAGCCCGCGGGCGGCGGCGCGGGCCGCGGCGAGGCACAGGACGTCATCGTTGTCGTCAGGCGCGATCGCGGCGATGACGGGACGGCGGAGCGGGTCGCGGCCCACACGCCGAGGAAGAACGGACATCGAGGTGGACATCATCCGCACCGTTGCCAGCGTCGTGCCAAGGCTTCGCCGTCGAACATGGTCAGCGCCGGTGTGCGCGAGCGCTCGGTGTGCGGCCGCGCGAGGGCGCGCGTGGGTCACGTCTGGTCGTCTTGCGGCAGGCGGGTCTCGCGGGCGAGGTCGCCGGCGATGAGCGACGAGGCCTCGGGATCGGCGCCGATCGCCAGCAGCACGTAGGCCTCCTCGGCCTCCTGGTCGCGGGCCCGCATCTCCGACTGATCGCTGTCGTCGCCCGGCATCTCGAACCGGAGCTCACGGCCGATCATCATCAGCCCGGCGGCGATCGGCAGCGCGATCAGGGCGCCGACCACGCCGAGCAGGGTCCCGCCGGCGAGGAGCGCCAGCACGACCGCCGCCGGCGACAGCCGCAGGACCTTGCCGTAGATGCGCGGCACCACGATCCGGCTCTCGAACTCCTGGTAGACGAACATCGCCACCAGCACGACCACGGCGCTGGCCGGGCCGCGCGCCGTCGCCGCGACCACCACCGGCGCGCTGGCGATCAGGCCGCCGACGAACGGGACGACGTCGGTGAACGCGGCGAAGACCGCCAGAGCCAGGGCTCCCCGCAGCCCGAGCACCATCGACAGCACGAGCACGAACCCCCCGATGGCGGCCGAGGTGATGAGCTGGCCGCGGACGTAGCCGCCGACGATGACCTCGAGCTCGAGCATGATCCGGGCGAGCCGGACGTGGAAGCGGCGTGGCAGCACGGCGTAGAGCCCGCTCTGCGCACGCTGGCCGTCGGCCAGGAGGTAGCCGGCGAGCACGAACGTGGTGACCGCGTAGCCGACGATGGTGAGGGCCCGCGACGAGTAGGCGACCGCGCCCGTGCCGAGGTGGGACAGGTGGTCGGGCGACGCCGCCTCGGCGACGAGGCCGGCCAGCGGGCGGGTGAGCTTGTGCGCCGAGAGCCACGCCACCGCCTCGTCGCGGAAGTGGGGCGCGCCCTTGACCATCGTGTCGACCTGATCGACCAGCGCCGGAATGGTCAGGAACAGGACGGCGAACACCGCGAACAGGAGCCCGGCCAGGATGAGCAGGACCGCCCAGCCGCGCGTGACCCGGCGCCGTTCGAGCCGGGCCACCACCGGGTTGAGCGTGCCGACCAGGATCAGGGCGCAAACCAGGACCAGCACGATCGTCCACAGCTTGAACGCCAGCCAGATCAGCGCGACCGCGAGCACCACCAGCGCGATCGACCGCGCGGTCAGCTCGAAGCGGAGGACGCGCGGCGAGTGGGCGACCGGTGGCGCGTCGGGATTCATGGTGACCATGATCGAGAGCACGTGCCGTGCCAGCCGCGGCCGGGCACGACCGGCGCCGCAGGCCTGGTCCGACGTCGAGGTGTGCGCTGGCGCCCGCGCGCCCACCGCGGGAGCCCGATCAGGGCAGGTCGATCTCGACGTCGTGATCTGCCGCCCCGCTGCACGGCGTCGCTGATCGCGCCGTGCCAGCCGTGGTCGTGGTCGACCGGTGCACCGGACCTCGGCCGATGCCGAGGTGTGCCTCCCCCGCTACAGCGCCCACCTCAGCTGCCCGATCAGGGCAGGTCGATCTCGACCTCGTGATCTCTGCGGCTAGTTGGTCGGCATCGAGGCTAGCGCGTGTTCACGACCGTGCCGTCGACGGCGAGGCTGCGGACCTCCATCGGCGTGAAGCTCCACACCTCGGCGAGCACCGCCGCGCGCTGGGCGGCGCTGACCCCGGCCTGGGCCAGCCCGGCCTCGGTCAGCGAGAGGGTGCCGTCGGCGGTGGCGGCGAAGCTGCATGTCCCGGCCGGGCCGGTCAGCGACCACTGGATGTCGAGGCCGTCACCGTCGCGCGCGATCACGATGTCTCCCACGGTTCGCTTGAGCATGCCGACACCATGGCCAGATCGCGCGGCATCGGCGAGGACGAACGCGCGGCCGGGGTCACTGACTGGCGGCGATCATCGCGTCGCGGGTCGCGGCATCGATCATCGGCGTCGCCCCGCGGACGCTCGCGACCTCGGCGCCGAGGCGCGCGGCCAGGCGGCCGATGCGCGGCCACGGCCAGCCCGCGAGCAGGCCGTGGACCAGCGCAGCGGTGTAGGCGTCGCCGCAGCCGACGTTGTCGCCGCCGTATCGGGCCGCGACCGCCGCGACGTCCATCGTCATCGTCGGCGCGTGCCAGCGACTGCCGTCGGCGCCGCGGGTGACCGCGACCAGGCGGGCGCCGCGCGCGAGCAGCCACGCCACCGGATCGGCCTGGCCGATGCGCGCCGCGAGCTGCTCGACCTCGCGCTCGCCGACCTTGACCACGTCGGCCGCGGCCAGCGCCTGCGCCATCGCAGCGGCCTCGCCCTCGCTCGCCTGCGGCCCGCGCAGGTTGGGATCGCAGACCCGCAGCACCCGCGGGGACGCGAGCGCGAGCGCCGCCGCCAGCCCGGCGCGCCCGGCCGGACTGCGCTGCGCCAGCGTGCCGAACACCAGCGCCCGCGCGCCGACCAGCGCCGCGGCGATCTCGGCGGTGAGCTCGATCTGCTCCCACGCGCGCTCGGCCACCAGCCGGTAGCGCGGCTCGCCGTCGGCCACCGTCACCGTCACCTCGCCCGTCCTGCGCTCGCGATCGACCTGCACGAACCGGGTGTCGACCCCGCGCGCGGCCAGCGCTGCGATCGCCGCCCGGCCGTCGTCGTCGTCGCCGACCCGGGTCACCAGCGCCACCGGGGTGCCGAGCCCGGCCAGGTGCCAGGCGACGTTGGCCGGCGCGCCGCCAAGCCGGTCGCCGTCGGGAAAGCGATCCCACAACGTCTCGCCCCAGACGATCACTGCCGGCGCGACCGTCGAGGTCATGACGCGCGGCCTTGACCTGGCATCAATTGGTGTACACAATACACTATAAGCACCACGGCGCGCACGCGACCGCGGACATTGTGCCAAGCTGCTGGCGCCGACGGGCGCCGGCCGGGACCAAAACCGCATGACCACGCTCACCGACGTCTATCGCACCCCGCTCGGGCTGCTCACCGACCTCTACCAGGTGACCATGGCCCACGGTTACTGGAAGACCGGCGTGGCCGAGCACGAGGCGGTCTTCCACCTCCACTTCCGCCGCCACCCGTTCGGCGGTGGCTACGCGATCGCGGCCGGCCTCGGCCCGGCCCTCGACTTCCTCGCCAACCTCGGCTTCACCGCGGACGACTGCGCCTACCTCGCGACCCTGTCCGGCGCCGACGGCCAGCCGCTGTTCGACCCCGGCTTCCTCGAGTACCTGGGCCAGCTCCGCTTCACCGGCACCGTCGATGCCGTGCCGGAGGGCCGGGTGGTCTTCGCCCACGAGCCGCTGGTCCGCATTCGCGCGCCGATGGCCCAGGCCCAGCTCATCGAGACCGCGCTGCTCACGATGGTCAACTTCAGCACGCTGATCGCGACCAAGGCCGCGCGCATCTGCGACGCCGCCCGCGGTGAGCCGGTGCTCGAGCTCGGGCTCCGTCGGGCCCAGGGCATCGACGGCGGCCTGGCCGCCAGCCGCGCGGCCTGGATCGGCGGCGTCGCCGGCACCTCCAACGTGCTGGCCGGCAAGCTCTACGGCCTGCCGGTGCGCGGCACCCACGCCCACTCGTGGGTGATGTTCTGGGGCGACGAGCCGCACGCGTTCCGGGCCTACGCCGACGCCATGCCTGGCAACGTCACGCTGCTGGTCGACACCTTCGACACGCTCGACGGCGTGCGCCACGCGATCGACGTCGGCCGTCACCTGCGGGCCCACGGCCACGATCTGCTCGGCGTCCGCCTCGACTCCGGCGACCTCGCCCACCTGTCGATCGAGGCCCGCCGCCTGCTCGACGACGCCGGCTTCGAGCAGACCCGCATCGTCGCGTCCAACGATCTCGACGAGGGCCTGATGTCGAGCCTGCGCGATCAGGGCGCGCGCATCGACACCTGGGGCGTCGGCACCAAGCTGGTGACCGGCGGCGATCAGTCGGCCCTGGGTGGGGTCTACAAGCTCGGCGCGGTCGCCGACGCCGGCCTGCCCGGTGGCTGGCGCTATCCGATCAAGCTGTCGGAGCAGCCGATCAAGGTCTCGACGCCCGGCATCCAGGCGGTGCAGCGGATCACCCGCGGCGGCGCGCTGGTCGGCGACGTCATCCACGACGCGCTGGTCACGCCGGCCGGCGCGCGGGTCGCCGCCTGGGACCTCGAGGATCCGACCCGCGGCTTCACGATCGACGGCGACGCCGCGACCCCGCTGCTCGCGACCGTCATGATCGACGGCGCGCTCACTGCCGCTGGCGCCGACGCCGGCGACCTCACCCTGGCCCGGGCCCGCGCCGACGTCGATCGGGCCGCGCTGTCGCCGCGCACCCGTCGCCACCTCAACCCCCAGCCGCACCCGGTCGGTCTCGATCAGGTGCTGCACCAGCGCAAGCTGGCGCTGATCGCCGAGGCCCGGGCCACCGTCGCCGCCGCCGCCAGCGCGCGCGCCGGGAAGGAGCCGACCCCGTGACCACCATCGTGTTCGCGACCTCGAGCTACGCCTACCTCGGCGATCGCATCGCCGCGACCGCTGCCTGGCCGCGCGGCGAGGTCGAGCGGACCACGTTCCCCGACGGCGAGCGCTACCAGCGCATCGCGACCGAGGTCGCCGATCGCGACGTGGTGCTGGTCGGCGGCACCATCACCGACGACGACACCCTCGAGCTGTACGACCTGGCGTCGACCATCGTGTTCCAGGGCGCGTACCGGCTGACCCTGGTGATCCCCTACTTCGGTTACTCGACGATGGAGCGGGCGGTGCGGGCGGGCGAGGCCGTCGTCGCCAAGACCCGCGCCCGCCTGCTGTCGTCGATCCCGGCGGCCAGCCGCGGCAACCAGCTCTTCCTCCTCGATCTTCACGTCTCGTCGATCGCGTACTACTTCGAGGGCGCGCTGCGGCCGGTCCACATCTACGGCAAGTCGATCGTGATGTCGGCGGCCCGCCGGCTGGGCAGCGACGACTTCGTCCTGGCTTGCACCGACGCCGGTCGGGCCAAGTGGGTCGAGAGCCTGGCCAACGATCTCGGCGTGCCGGCCGCGTTCGTCTACAAGCGCCGGCTGTCGGGCAGCGAGACCGAGGTCACCGGCGTGTCGGCCCAGGTCGCCGGCAAGCGGGTCGTGATCTACGACGACATGATCCGGACCGGCGGCTCGCTCATCAACGCGGCCCGGGCCTACCGCGACGCCGGCGCCGCGGCGATCGACGCGGTCGCCACCCACGGACTGTTCCCGGGCGAGTCGCTGGCCAAGCTCGAGGCCACGGGACTGTTCGGCCGCATCGTCGTCACCGACAGTCATCCGCGGGCGGTGGCCCGGGCCAGCGCCTTCCTCGAGGTCGCGCCGATCGCGTCGCTCGTCGTCGAGCACCTGAGGAACAATCGATGAAGCTCATCAAGGTCGCCGTTGCCTGCCTCAACCAGACCCCGTTCGCGTGGGATCACAACCTCGACAACGTCCGGGCCGCGATCGCCGCCGCCCGCGCCGCCGACGCCACCCTGCTGTGCCTGCCCGAGCTGTGCATCACCGGCTACGGCTGCGAGGACGCGTTCTTCGCCCCCGGGCTGCAGGAGCAGGCCTTCGCCGCGCTGCAGGAGCTGCTGCCCGCGACCCTCGGCATGGTGGTGTCGTTCGGGCTGCCGCTCTATCACGAGAAGGCCCTGTACAACGCCGCCTGCCTGGTCGTCGACGGCGCGATCGCTGGCTTCGTCGGCAAGCGCTTCCTGGCTGGCGACGGCATCCACTACGAGCCGCGCTGGTTCAAGGAGTGGCCGGCCGGTGAGCGCGACGTGCTCGAGCACGCCGAGAGCCACTGGCCGATCGGCGACGTCGTCTTCGACGTCGGCGATGTCCGGATCGGCTTCGAGATCTGCGAGGACGCGTGGGTCGCCAACCGGCCGGGCGCCGACCTCGCGCTGCGCGGCGTCGATCTCCTGCTCAACCCGTCGGCCAGCCACTTCGCGTTCGGTAAGTTCGCGGTGCGCCAGCGGTTCGTGGTCGAGGGCTCGCGCGCGTTCGGCGTCGGCTACCTCTACGCCAACCTGCTCGGCAACGAGGCCGGTCGGGTGATCTACGACGGTGGCGGGCTGATCGCCTCGGGCGGCGAGCTCCTGGCCCGCGGCCGGCGGTTCGGCCTGGTCGACCTCGAGCTGTCGACCGCGGTGATCGACGTCGAGGCCAACCGGCGCGAGCAGGCCCGGCGCGGCAGCCACCGGCCGCGCCACGACGCCGACGACGCGGTGGTCGAGGTGCCGTTCGCGTGGCCGGCCCGCCGACCCGAGGCGCCGCGGACGATCGCGACGAGCTACGAGGACGGCGCCCACCTCAAGGAGGAGGAGCTGGCCCGCGCGGTCGCGCTCGGCCTGTGGGACTACCTGCGCAAGAGCCGGAGCCACGGCTACGTGGTGTCGCTGTCGGGCGGCGCCGACTCGGCGGCGTGCGCGGCGCTGGTCGCGATCGCGCTCGAGCTGGCGGTCGGCGAGCACGGGATGTCC
>JAYVSF010000378.1:0-10078 GCA_043775605.1 Myxococcales bacterium | reverse complement strand
CGGTCGCCGCGAGCACCATCGTCCGACCGCGGCCCTGGCTGCGCGCACGCCGCCAACGCCACCTTCTGTGCCAACGTGACGGAGACAGCGCCCCCCTCTGACTCTACTGTCGAGGGCGCGCATGGATTCGATTCGGTCACGATGACGAGGATAGCGAAGAAGAACGGCGCCACCCCTGCGCGGGAGGGGACGACCGCGGCGGTCCGGGAGGCCGCATGCGCCAGCTGCCCCTGATCCTCGCCGCATCTGAAAAGCCGAAGCGGCAGACGTTCGCGGCCGAGGACAGGCAGCAGGTCCTGCGCGAGGTCGACGCCGCGGTGGCCTCGGGGCGCGATGGCGCGACCCGCGAGATCCTCCGCCGCCACGGCATGTACTCGTCGCACCTGAGTGTCTGGCGGCATGCGCTCGGTACTCGTCCAGCGTCATGGTCGCCGTGCGCGCCTCGACCTGCGCCGCCACGGACCAGCTCGATCGGCCGGTCGACGACCGGCCCGGTCGTAGCAGTTCCGGTTGCGCGATCGCCCACGGATGGCGCACGCTGGTCAGGTGATGCGACGCCCGTCTGCCCACGAGAGGAGGTCCTTTCATGGGCGTCGACAAGTACAAGGTCCGAGGAGCTACGTTCTGGAAGATCGACGAGCGGGTGGTGCTGCCGAGCGGGCAGACCGTCCGGCTGCGACAACGACAGGTGCCGACCAAGGAGCAGGCGGTGGCGCGCGCGGCCAAGATGCGCGAACCCGGAAACGAAAAGCCCCGGATTTCTCCAGGGCTTTCCGTTGCTTATGTTGTAGCGGGGGTAGGATTTGAACCTACGACCTTCGGGTTATGAGCCCGACGAGCTACCAGGCTGCTCCACCCCGCATCAGGGACGCTGACGATTCAGCGTGGGGCGTAGATGCCATGGTCCGCGGCGAAGGTCAAGCGGCGTCGACGCGGGATCGACCGGGGCCGGCAGGAGATCGGCCGAAGATCGAGGGACATCGACGGGTTGCGAGGTCGCCGGCGGCGTCGACGCGACGGCGGCCGGGGTCAGTTGCCGGTCCAGGTGACACGGGTGGCGGAGAAGTTGAGATAGAACCACCAGCCGACGACGCCGTTGTTGGTGTCCTTGTCGCTGAAGGCGGCGCAGTTGCGGTCCGGGCCGGCCGGGTCGCCGCCGGGCAGCACGATCGAGAGGGGCTTGCCGCCGATGAGCGGCAGGGAGGCCGGCAGGATGGTGGTGTTGGCGTCGGCCTCGCTGATGAAGCCCATGAGCAGGCCGTTGAGCAGGGTCTGGGCCGGGTTGCCGCTGTAGGTCGCGGCGATGCGGGTGTCGCGCAACGGCACCGGAATGCCGCTCAGCGTGATGGTCACCGACACGGGCGAGGTCACGAAGCACGACGCCGGCGTCGAGGTGACCGCGGGGCTGTAGACCGGCGACATCGGCGGCATCGGCATATGGAGGGTGTTGGCGAGCGGGCTCAGGCACATGCCGGCGGTCATGTTGGTCGACTGCGCGACCACGGGCAGCGTGGTGCCCTGGCGACAGGTCGGGTTGGCGAACGGGATCGTGCAGCGGGCGAAGTGCAGCTCCATGAGCTGGCTGGCGCCGGCCTGGTTGAGCGGGCGGAAGACCAGCGTCGGCGAGAGATCGAGGACGCCGTCGCCGTCGCCGTCCATCTGGATCTGGGTCTGGATCTGCGGGTTGACCGCGAACCCGGCGATGGGGGTGTCGGTGACGTCGGCGCAACCGACGAGCGGCACCACGAACACGTGCGGGTCGCGGAGATCGAGGTCGGTCATGCGGAACGCGGTCGGGGTCAGGGTGCAGACGTTGGTGCAGCCGTCGCCGTTGACCAGGTTGCCGTCGTCGCACTGCTCGCCGGCCTCGACCAGCGCGTTGCCGCACCGGGGCACGCAGTCGTTGTCGTTGAGGCTGTTGGCGCCGGCCGGGCAGCAGCCGTCGCTGTTCATCGGCAGGGTGGTCGGCGGGAAGCTGCACGATGCGGTGCAGGTGCCGCCGTTGACGACGAGGTTCTGGGTGCAGGCCATGCCGTCGCTGCACACGGTCGGGCACGAGCCGGGCCCGACGGCGATGCCGGTGTCACAGGTCTCGCCCGGGTTGACCACGCCGTTGCCGCAGCCCGGGACGCAGTCGGTGTCGTCGGGCAGCGGTCCGCCCGGCGGGGTCGCGCCCGGCGGACAGCAGCCGTCGCCGTTGACCGCGGCGACGATCTGGGTCGACGTACACTGCGCGGCGCAGGTGCCGGCGCCCGCGAGCACGTCGGTGGTGCAGACGAAGCCGTCGTTGCACGTCGCCGGGCACGCCCCCGGCAGGCCGGCGGCGATCGCGGTGTCGCACTGCTCGCCGGCCTCGCGCACGCCGTTGCCGCACACCACCGGGCAGTCGCTGTCGGTGGTGTTGTTGGCGCCCGCCGGACAGCAGCCGTCGCCGGGCGCGGTTGCGGTGATGGGCGAGAAGACGCAGGTCGCCTGACAGCCCGAGCCCGACAGGACGTCGGTGGTGCAGCTCAGGCCGTCGCTGCACACGGTCGGGCACGCGCCGGGGTGGCCGGCGGCGATGGCGGGGTCGCACAGCTCGCCGACCACGGCGTCGACGGCGCCGTTGCCGCAGGTGAAGTGGCAGTGATCGTCGCAGACCATGTCGAGGTCGCCGTTGCCGTCGTCGCAGTCCTCGCCCGGATCGAGCACCGCGTCGCCGCAGATCGAGGTCACTGCGTCGATGGTGGCGGCGTCGATGGCGGTGCCGGAGTGCTTGTTGTCGCCACATGCGACCGCGAGGGCCGCGGCGACCGCGAGGGCGGTGGCGACCAGCGCGTGATGGCGAGGCGCGGACGGAAGCGCCGCGGACGGGCGCAAGAACTCGGACGTTGACATGGCATCCCCCTTGGCCCCAGGGGGCCCGTTCGGGCGCAACGTACGTCCAAGCGCCGTCGCCTTCAACAGTGGTCGAACCAATTGTGACGGTTGCAACATGCGCGATCTGCTGAACCCGCTCCCGCTCGTCGGTGCGCCCGCCGCCGCGCCGGTCGTTGGCGTCGTGTAGCCTGCCGGCGTGGGCCCCCGCAGGACCGGTCGCAACGGGCCGCTCGCGGCCGCGCTGGTCGCCACCCTGCTCGCCGCGCTGATCCACGTTGGCCACCACCGCGGGCTCCCGGTGCCAGGCCTCGAGCGCCTCGAGCTCGCGACCATCGACACCCGCTTCCACCTGCGCGGCGCCCTGCCCCTGCGCGACGACCGCATCGTCGTGGTCGGCCTCGATGATCAGACCCGGCGCGAGGCGCCCGACGTCTTCCAGACCCGGCGCGGCTGGGCCCGGCTGCTGACCGCGCTCGCCGCCCAGCACCCGCAGGTCATCGCCCTCGATCTGTTCTACTCGGCGCCCGAGATCATTCTGTCGGCGCCGCTGGCCGCGCAGGTCAAGGCCGCCGCCGCCGCCGCCGCCGCCGAGCCGGCGCCCTCGCCTGCGCTGATCACCGCCCGCGACGCGCTGGCCGCCGTCAGCGACGAGCTGCGCGGCGACGAGGTCCTGGCCCAGGCCATCGCTGAGGCGAAGGTGGTCTACCTCGGCGCCGGCTTTCGCATGATCGAGTCGGCCGCCGATCGACCGCGCAGCCCGCCGCCCGAACCGCCCGGCCTCGACGGCGCCCAGCTCGACGACGCGGTCGGTGGCGCGGCCGGCGCGCCCAGTGCCTACGCGGTATCGACGACCTTGCCGGCGCTCGCGGCCGGCGCCGCCGGTGCGGGCGCGGTCAACCACGTCCGCGACCTCGACGGGGTCGCCCGCCGCCTGGCGCTGGTGATCGAACTGGGCGGCCGCTACTACGGCAGCCTCGGCTTCGTGCTCGCGGCCCGGGCCAGCGGCCAGCCGACCCGCTACGTGGCGCCGACCGGCGTGGTCTCGCTCGGCGAGCGCGCGCTGCCGACCCACGGCGCGGTCGCCCGCCTGAACTACCTCGGCCGCCGGTTCGCGCGCATCTCCGCCGCCGACATCCTGGCCGGGCGCACGCCGCCGGGCGCGCTCGCCGACAAGCTCGTGCTGGTCGGCTTCACCTACGCCGCCTTCGACAAGGTCCCGACCCCGTTCGATCCGCTCAGCGACGGCGTCGAGCTGCACGCCACGCTCTTGCACAACCTCCTGCACGAGGGCCTGCTGCGCGACGCCGGCACCGGCACCGGCCTGGCCGCCGTGCTCGGCCTCGGCGGGCTGGTCACGCTGCTCCACCTGCGCCGGCTGCGCCGCCGGCCGTGGCTGCCACCGATGATCGCGGCCGGGCTCCTGCTCGGCTGGCTGACGCTGACCCAGCTCGCGTTCGATCGCGGCCTGGTGCTCGAGGTGCTGCCGCCGGCGTTCACGCTGGTGCTGGCGGTGGTCGCCGGCACGGTCGCGTCGATCGCCACCGAGGGCCGCGAGAAGGCCCGGCTGCGCGGCGCGTTCGCCCAGTACGTGTCGAAGACCCTGGTCGAGCGGATCGTCGCCAACCCCGAGGCCGCGCGGCTGGGCGGCGAGCGCCGCGACCTGACCGTGCTGTTCTCCGACATCCGCGGCTTCTCGCGCATCGCCGAGAGCCTGGCGCCCGAGCAGCTCGCCGCGTTCCTCAACCGCTACCTGACGCCGATGACCGACCTCGTCCTCGAGCGCGACGGCACGCTCGACAAGTACATCGGCGACGCGGTGATGGCGGTGTGGAACGCGCCGGTCGACGTCCCCGATCACGCCGCCCGCGCGTGCGACGCGGCGCTGGCGATGCAGGACGCGCTCGGTCCGCTCAACCAGGGCTGGCGCGCGCAGGGCCTGCCGGCGATCGCGATCGGCATCGGCATCAACAGCGGACCGATGGCGGTCGGCAACATGGGCAGCGAGGCCCGCTTCGACTACACGGTGCTCGGCGACGCGGTCAACCTGGCGTCGCGGCTCGAGGCGCTGACCAAGGAATACGGCGTCGACGTCCTGTGCGGCGAGGCGACTCAGGCCGCGGCCGGCGCCGGCTTCGTGTTCCGCGAGCTCGACTGGGTGCGGATCAAGGGCAAGGACCGGGTCGTGCGGATCTTCGAGCTGTGCGGCCGCGCCGGCCACGCGCCGCTCACCGCCGACGACCTGGCGCGCTGGGACCGCATGCTCGCGGCCTACCGCGGCCACGACCTCGCCGCCGCCGAGGCGCTGCTGACCGACCTCGCCGGCCGTCACCCCGACGATGGGCCGATCGGCGTGTTCCGCGCCCGCCTGCGCGAGCTGGCCGCGGCCCCGCCCGGCGACGATTGGGACGGCGTGTACGACCAGCGCTCGAAGTAGCCGCCGGCCGGCCTTTGACGCCGCTCGTGGTCTCGCCTACCGAGACGGTCGCCCGTCCCGGCTCTGGTTCCGTACCGTGTGCACGCGGTGCCGCGAGACGACGCGCGCGCCGTCGTGAACCGCTAGACTGCGGGCCTCATGACGGCGTCCCCGCCCCGCGTCATCGTCCTCGACTTCGACGGCACCATCACCGACGCCGAGGCCGAGGGCACGCCGTTTCGCGCGAGTTACCTCGCCGACCTCGCCGCCCTGGTCGGCGTCACCGTCGATGACTCCCGGTTCGCCGCGATCGTCGCCGAGGTCGAGGCCGAGCTGGCCGACACCCCCGAGGCCCACCCGTTCCTGTGGAAGGGCAAGGCGGTGGCGCCGGCGGCGGTCGATCCGTACCTGCGCATGGTGCCCATCGCCGACGCCATCTTCGATAGCTACGGCGTGCTCGCCGATCGTACGCTGCGCGGGCGGCTGACCGGCGAGGTCCTCTATCGCCACAACTACGCGCTGACCAAGGGCCTGCCGGTGTTCCGGCCCGGCGCTGCCGACGTGCTGCGCGTGCTGGCCGGCACCGAGACCTTCATCGTCAGCAACTCGCCCAGCGCGGTGATCTCCGACAAGCTGCACCAGCTCGACCGGCACGCCGGCGGCGGCGTGGCCTGGCTCGAGGCGCGGGTCCGGGGCGACGCCCACAAGTTCGAGATCGACGACGTGTGGGACGCGGTCGCGATCAGCATGGCGGTGCCCGGCCTCGCCACCCGCGAGGTGCTGCTGCGCCGCCGCCGGTACCACGATCGCCTGGCCTCGCTGCTGGCGACGGTCGGCGCGACGTGGGCCGAGCTGGTGGTCATCGGCGACATCTTCGAGCTCGATCTGGCGCTGCCGCTGGCGCTGGGCGCACGGGTCGGCCTGGTGGCGTCGCCGCACACCCCGCGCTACGAGCGTGACTTCGTCGCCGCGCAGCCACGCGCCCGCGTGCTGGACAGCCTCGCCGCGATCCCGGATTTCATCGGCTTACCCGCCAATCGCTGAGAGGTCGGCGCGCTTGACTCGGCCGCGGGCGCTCGCCACGCTGCGCGGATGAGCGGCTCCGACTCCGACAAGGTGATCCTGTCGTGCGCCCTGACCGGGGCGGTGACGACCAAGAAGCACTGCCCGGCGATCCCGTACACGCCGGTCGAGATCGCCGAGGAGGCGCGGCGCGCGTACGAGGCCGGCGCGGCGGTGGTCCACATCCACGCCCGCACCGACGACGGCGCCCCGACCTGGGACCGCGAGGTGTTCACGCGGATCATGGCCGAGGTGAAGGCCCGCTGCCCGGTGCTGATCAATTGGTCGACCGGCGGCGCCGGGCCGATGACCTCGCGCATCTCGCACCTGTCGCTGCGGCCGGCGATCGCCGCGCTCAACATGGGCTCGATGAACTACGCGAAGTGGAGCGCGAGCAAGCAGGACTTCGCCTTCAAGTTCGTGTTCGCCAATCCGTTCGAGGACATCATCGGCTTCGCCCGGGCGATGAAGGAGCACGGCGCCAAGCCCGAGATGGAGTGCTTCGACACCGGCCACACCGCGTCGCACGAGGTCCTCGCCGACCTCGGCCTGATCGCGAAGCCGTACCACTTCTCGTTCATCATGGGCGTGCTCGGCGGCATCCCGGCGTCGGCGCGCCACCTGGCGTTCCAGGCCTCGCAGGTGCCGGCCGGCTCGCGCTGGAAGGTCATCGGCATCAGCCGCGAGCAGTGGCCGCTGGCGATGGCGGCGCTGTCGCTCGGCGGCGATGTCCGGATCGGGCTCGAGGACAACTTCTACCTGCCCGACGGCGCCATGGCGCAGAGCAACGGCGAGCTGGTCGCGGCCGCGGCGTCGCTGGTCCGGCTGTCGGGCCGCTCGGTGGCCTCGCTCGACGACGTCAAGCGGATCCTGTGGCCCGAGGGCGGCGTCAACGCGTGACGGCCAACGCCATGTACGTCGCCGCGTCGCCGACGCCGCTCGCGGTCGAGCTGCGGGTCGCGCAGGCGCTGGCCCGCGAGGCCGGCGTGATCGTCGTCGCGATCCGCGACCGCGGCCCTGACGCGCTCGGCATCGAGAAGAAGCCAGGGGACGAGCCGGTGACCCTCGCCGATCGCGCGGCGTCCGAGCTGATCGTCGCCGGACTCGAGGCCGCGTTCCCCGACGATCTGGTGATCAGCGAGGAGCGCGCGGTCGATCCGGGCCGGACCAGCGCGCACCGGGTGTGGTTCGTCGATCCGATCGACGGCACCAAGGACTTCATCCGCGGCACCGAGGGCTTCGCGGTGATGATCGGTCTCGCGATCGACGGCCGGCCGGTGCTCGGCGTGGTCCATCAGCCGACCCAGCGCGGGACGTTCTGGGCCGCGCCCGGGCTCGGCGCGTGGTTCGCGCTCGGTGACGGTCCGCCGCGCCGGCTGGCGGTGCGCCCGGTCGCCGACGTCGCTGCCCTCAAGCTGGTGGCGTCGGCGTCGCACCGCTCGGCCGCGCTCGACGAGGTCAAGACCGCGCTCGGCATCGCCAGCGAGCACAACATCGGCTCGGTCGGCATCAAGATCGCGCTGATCGCGCTCGGCGAGCGCGACCTGTACGTGAACCCGGTGCCGAGATGCAAGGCCTGGGACACGTGCGCGCCCCAGGCCATCATCGAGGCCGCCGGCGGCCTGCTCACCGACGGCCGCGGCGCCGCCCTGCCCTACGACCGCGTCGATCTCGGCCTGCCGCGCGGCCTGGTCGCGTGCGCCAGCGGCATCCACGCCGCCGTCCTCGCCCGCCTCGCGACCCTGCCCCTGTTCCGGAGTTGACGCGGGCGGATTCCTGTTCGGAATCGGTCCCCGGCATGGAACCAATCCGGGGGATGGCGGGTGTAAGGGGATACGTGATGGCCGCCGACCGCCGCAGCTCGTCGCCCGCGCCCCGCGCGGACCAGGCGCGTGCCCGGCGCGAGCTCGACGACGTCACCCTCGGGCGAGCAGGCGCTCCACGGCGACATCGACGAAGTCAGTCGGGCCAAGGCCGTCACGCTCGCCGGGCTGGCGGCGTGCAACACGCACTCGCGCGCCAAGGCGCGCACGTACTACAAGCTGTCGCCGCCGGTACGTCAGACGCTGCTGCGGCAGGCGTGCATCGAGCAGCGCATCGAGCTCCTGGACTAGCTACGCCGAGGTGCCGGCGATGGTCATGTGCGAGACCCGGAAGGTCGCGCACGCGGTCGAGCTGCGCAGGTCGAGGTCGCTGGCGATCATGTCGATGCGCTTCAACAGCTCGTCGAAGTTGCACGAGATCGTGATCTCGCTGACCGGGAAGGTCAGCTCGCCGTCCTCGATCCAGAAGCCGGCGGCGCCGCGCGAGAAGTCACCGGTCACCGGGTTGAAGCCGAAGCCCATCATTGACGTGACGTAGAGCCCGCGGCCGGTGGCCTTGAGCAGATCGCGCTTCGACATCGTGCCCGGCGCCATGATGAGGTTCGACGTCGTCGGGCCCGGGTTGCCGCCGACGCCGCGGCCAGCCGAGCCGGTCGAGCGCCGGCCGAGCTTGCGCGCGCTGTAGACGTCGCACAGCACGGAGCCGAGCACGCCGTCCGTGATGATGCTGTTCTTGCGGGTCGGCAGGCCGTCGCCGTCGAACGGCCGCGAGCCGGGCGCCCGCGGGATCAGCGGATCGTCGACGACGTTGACCAGCGGCGACGCCACCAGCGTGCCCTCGCGGCCGATGAGGTACGTCGACTTGCGCCAGAACGACGAACCGTTGGCGACCGAGAAGATGGCGCCGACGATGCCGCGGCCGGCCTCGGTGTCGAACACCACCGGGCACTCCTGGGTCGCGATCTTCTTCGAGCCGATGGTCGCGACCGTGCGGCGCGTGGCCTCGCGGCCGACCGCCTCGGCGTCCTCGAGCCGGGCCAGGAAACGATCGGCCGTCCACCAGTAGCCGTTGCGCTTCTTGGGGTTGGCCGGGTCGGTCGGGTCGTCGCACAGCGGCTCGACCGAGAGCGAGGCGTAGCTGCCGCGGTAACCGCCGCAGAAGCCGCCCGAGGTCGCGAACGCGGTGGCGCCGACGGTGCGCGACCAGCTCGCGCCCTCGGAGTTGGTGACCCGCGGGTCGGCGTCGCGCGCGGCACGCTCGCCGGCCAGGCACTGCTTCATCGCGTAGGCGGCGTCGACCTCGCCGACCGTCGGGTCGTAGAGCTCGAGATCGGGCACGCTGGTCGCGAGCTCGTCGGGATCGGGCAGGCGGCCGTGCTCGTCGGGCTCCGACAGCTCGGCCAGGGCCACGCTCTCGGCGACGAACGCGGCCAGCGGCCGGTCGCGCAGGTCCGACGAGTAGGTGACGGCGCGGCGGCCGCCCTTGAAGACCCGCAGGCCGATCGCGCGGCTGCCCGCCTCTTGCACGAGCTCGGGCTGGCCCATGCGGACCTTGACGGTCAGCTCGCTGCCGTCGCGGACCAGGACCTCGGCCTCGTCGGCGCCGGCCTTGCGGCACAGCTCGACGACGCGGGCGGCGACGTCCTTCAGCTCGGGAACCAGGTTGTCGGGAAGGGTTGAGCTCATGGACTTCTCCTGCCTACGCCTGGGTTCCGCCGACGGTGATCCCGGCGATGCGCACGCTCGGCGTGCCGACGCCGACCGGCACCGACTGGCCGTCCTTGCCGCAGGTCCAGATGCCGTCGGACAGCTCGTAGTCGTTGCCGACCATGTCGACCTTGCGCAGGACCTCGGGGCCGTTGCCGATGAGGTTCACGCCCTTGAGCGGCGCGGTCAGCTTGCCGTCCTCGATGAGGTAGCT
>JAYVSF010000377.1:0-2575 GCA_043775605.1 Myxococcales bacterium | reverse complement strand
CAGGCCAGGATCGTGAAGCGGTCGCGGCGATCGAGCTGATCGAGCGCCGCGGCGACCAGGGCCTGGGCACGGGTCAGGCGCTCGCCGACCATCGACTGGCTGCGATCGACGACGAAGACGACGTCCTTGGCCTTGGTCTCGGTCCAGCGCGGCAGCGCCGGCCGCAGCGCCAGCACCGCGGTCGGCCGGGTGTCGGCGACCAGCGCGCGCTGGGCGGCGATGACCTTGGGATCGAGGCCGACGCCCTTCTTGCCGATCAGCCGGGCATCGGGCGCGACCGCGGCGTCGCCAGCGAAGGTCCAGGCCCGCAGCTCGGCGTCGGCGTCGTTGGGCCGGAAGTCGATGGTGAGGTCGCCCTGCGGCACGAACGCCGGCCGGTCGAGGGTAAAGCCGACCACGCCGCTGGCGTCGGCGGGATCCTTGCGGACCAGGTCGTAGCCGACAGTGCGGACCGCGCCGGCCTGGGCGCCGCGGACCTCGAGGTCGAGGGTGAAGCGCTCGGCGACCGTCGAGCCGTCGGCCGAGTGGGCGAGGGGATACGTGTACTGGCGCCAGCGGCCGTGGGGCGTGACCACCTGGGTGTAGGCCAGCTTGATCGTGCGCGCGCCGTGGGCCGGGATCGGGAACACCCGCAGCTCGAAGCGGCCGCCGCGCTGCCACTCGAGCAGCGCCGGATCGCGCCACGGGCCGGGCACCCAGATGATCTCGAGCGGCGGGCGCTCGCGTCGGGGCGTGGCGCGCGCGATCACGCCCTGCCAGATCCGGGTCGCGCGCTCGCGATCGACGAACGCGCCGCGCTCGAAGCCGCCGGCGACGTCGAGCGCCAGACTCTCGATCTGGGCGTCGGCGGGCAGCGGGAACTGGTAGACGCCCTCGAGCATCTTGTCGCTGTCGTTGCGGAAGGTCTCGGTGATCTCGGTGCGGGCGATCGGCCCGGCGATGCGGACCTGGACGTCGTGGTGGGCCAGGGTGAGGTTCCAGTCGCGGTCGCGGTGCTCGCCGGGCTTGAACGCGCGCAGCGCGCCGAGGCCGCCACCGGCGGTGGGATCGGCGGCCGCGGCCGGCTCGGGCGCTTCGGCCCACGCCGACTCGCTGCCGAGGTTCGGCACCGGCGCGATCTCGGGGGCGCCGCTGGCGACCGCGCCCTCCTCACCGGCGCGGACGTCGACGGGCGCGCTGGCCGTGCTCGCGGTGGTCGCGGCGACCGCGGTCAGCGCGACCGAGCCCTGGGTCACGCGCACCGACGTCAGCTCGGCCGACGCGGTGACGATGAAGCGGGTGCCGAGGACGTCGAGGCGGGCGCGGGCGGTGGCGACCTGGGCGACATCGCCGCGCGCCGCGATGTCGGCGGCGACCCGGCCGGCGATCAGCTCGATGCGGCGGGTCGCGCCGGGGGTGAGCACGATCTCGGTGGCGTGGTCGAGCACCAGCTGCGAGCCGTCGTCGAGCGCGAGCCACAGGCGCGTGCGATCGTCGGTCTTGACCCGGCTGCCGGCGGCGAGCGTCGCGCCCTCGGCCAGCGGGCGCCACGCGGCGACGTCGGTGGTCGCGGCGCCGGGCGGCAACGCGGTCATGCCGACGAGCTGATCGGCGGCGGCGCGGCGCACCCGCGAGACCGTGCCTGACCAGCCGCGGCTGGCGGCGCTGGCGAGCGTGCGCGGGCCGGCGCCGTGATCGCCGCCGTGGCTGCGGCTGGCGACGTAGGCGATGGAGCCGGCGGCCAGGGCGATCACGCCACCGAGCCCGAGCAGCAGGCGGCGGCGCGCGCGGGCGCGGCCGAGATCGATCACCGGCGGCTCCACCCGCCGGGGCGGCGCCGGTGGCGTTGGTGTGAGCGCGGCGGGCTCGGGAACCACGGCGACCGGCGCGGTGACCACGGGTACGGGCGGCGCGCTGACCACCGGCGTCGGCCCCGGCGCGGCGACGAGCGCGGCCAGCAGCCGGGCCTCGAGGTCCGTAGGCGCTGCGTGATCGTCGCCGGCGCGCCCGATCAGCGCGGCGACCCGGCTGGCGTCGTGGCGCGCATCGCGGCAGTCGTCGCAGCCGGCGAGGTGCTCGGCGTGACGGGCCAGGATCGCGGGCTGGCCGTCGACGATCGCGGACAGATCTTCCATCACCAGGCGGCAGTCGTCGCGCATCACTCGATCTCCTCGGCAGGAATGACGGTGCGGAGGGCGTCGAGGGCCCGGCTGACCCGCTTGCGGGCCGCGGCCTCGTCGATGTTGCAGGCGATCGCGATCTCGCGGTGGCTGAGCTCGGCCACGTAGCGCAGCACCAGGGCGTCGCGCTCGCTCGGCTTGAGCTGCTCCAGCGCCCGGCGCACCAGGCGCGCGCGGCGGCGGGTCGCAAACCCGTCGGCGGCCTCGCCGCCCGGGGGCACCACCTCGAGCAACCGTTGATCGCGGCGTCGGCCCTCCAGCCGACGCGCACACACGTGACGGGCGATGCCGAACAGCCAGGCCCGGACCGAGCCGTCGCCGCGGAAGCCGCCGAAGCCGCGGTGGGCGGCGAGCAGGGTCTCCTGCACGGCCTCGTCGGCGTCGGCCTGCGAGCCGAGCAGCGCCATGCACACTCG
>JAYVSF010000376.1:0-10099 GCA_043775605.1 Myxococcales bacterium | reverse complement strand
CTCGCCCAAGCCGCGCATCACCTACGGCCCGGCGCTGTCGCTCGGCGTGCCCAGCTTCGGCGAGATCCTCGACGTCGATCTCGAGCACGGCGATCAGGCCGCGCTGTCGGCGGACGAGGTCGCTGCCCGGCTCGGCTCGGTCTGCCCCGACGGCCTCGCCATTCTCGACGCCCAGATCGTCGGCCGCGGCGGCCCGGGCCTGGGCAAGCTCATCACCGGCTACGATCTGGTCATCCAGCCCGCGCCCGACGGCGTGCGCTTCGACGGTGCGCGCCTGGCCCGCATCGCCGCGACCTGGCTGGCCCGCTCGACGTCACCGGTCGCGCGCGACGACAAGACCATCGAGGTCCGGGGCCTGGTCGACGACGTCGGAGTGATCGACGGCGACGCCGCGCTGCGCCTGACCGCGGCGCTGGGATGGGACGAGGGGCCGCTGCTCCAGGTCACGGTCAAGCACTCGGCCGCCGGCTCGGCCCGGCCGACCGAGGTCGCGCGCGCGCTCGGGGTCTGGGGCCCCGACGATCCCCGGGCCCGCCACGCCTTCGTCGCCCGGCTCGGGCTGCGCGGGCTCGAGGCCGCGCCGGCGCCGCTGCCGGTCATGCTCGCCACCCCCGCTGTCGTCGAGGTCCCATGCCCCATCCCCTGAGCGAGGTCGAGATCGAGCGGATGGTGCTGCGGCCGACGGTGGGCCTCGCGGTCGCCCAGCCCGCGCAGCCGAGCCCGGCCGGTCCGGTGATGCCCGACTCGTCGGCGCCGGTGTCGATGTTCGTCAGCCCCCAGGTGCTCGGCCCGGCCCAGGCCCTCACCGTCGAGCTACGCCGTGCGTGGACCGAGCTCTTGCGGGCCTCGGTCGCCGCCGATCGCCTGATCGATCGCGACGTCGCCACCGACATCCTGGTCCGCATGACCCAGGAGGCGTTCGCCGCCGAGCCGGCGCTGGCTGCCGCGTTCGAGCTGGTCGGCCACCCGCTGCGCCTGGTGCCGCGCCGCCCGCTGGCTTCGAACGCCGTCGAGTTCCCGCTGGCCGGCCTCGGCTTCACCGACGATCGGGTCGCGCAGCTGCCGCTGGCCGGCGGCGAGCGCGAGCTGTACGTGCCGCTGGCCGACGGCCACCTCGAACCCGGCGGCCTCGCCGACGCCGGCGCGCTGCTCGGCCGGCTGCACGCGGGGCAGGGGCCCGCCGAGCTCGCCACCTTCCTCGCCACCGCGCCCAGGGTCCGCGGCCTGTTCGGCCGGCTGGTCGCGCTCGGGCTGCTGGGGCCGGCCCCGGCCCGGGGCGCGCTCGACGGCGCGCTGACGCCCGGCCAGGTGATGCACCTCGGCCACGCCGGCCTGCTCGCCAACCTCGGCGGCGTCCACGTCGCGATCGATCCGTGGCTGCCGGCCGCCGCCGCTGGCGATGTCCCGCCGCCGCCCGGGGTCGGCGATCTGCCGCCGCTGGCCGCGATCTTCCTGACCCACCACCACTGGGATCACCTCAACGTCGAGACCTTGCTCCAGCTCGACAAGCGGATCCCGATCTACATCCCGGCCCAGCGACCGGCGCGGCTGGTCACGCCGCAGTCCGATCGCCTGCTGCGCTACCTCGGCTTCACCGACATCCGCGCGTTCGGCCACGGCGACGAGGTCGCGCTCGGCGACGGCGGCCGGGTGGTCGCGGCCCCGTTCCACGGCGAGGATCCGACCGCGATCGACTACGCCGGCAACTGCTACGTGCTGGTCCACGCCGGCGCGAGCTGCCTGGTCCACGTCGACAGCGCGGTCGATCGCCACGGCGCGAGCTTGTGGTCGACCGGCGTCCTGGCTTCCTTGCGCGAGCGGTTCGGCCCGCTGTCGCCGGTGTTCGCGACCCGGCGCCAGGAGCGCCGCACGATGATCGACTACACCTGGGAAGGCCTGCTGCAGCCGGCCTCGGCCTGGGTGCGGCCGACCGACAACTGCGTCACCGGCGCCGCCCACCTGGCCCGCCTGTGCGAGGTCGCCGGCGCCCGGACCCTGGTGCTGTACAGCGAGGGCGGCTCGAGCTGGTACCCGGCCGGCACCAACTTCCTGCCCGGCGATCGGCCTGCGGCGACCGAGCCATACCAGCTCGGCTGGGACACCCTCGACCAGATCTTCGATCGGCTCGACGAGATCCACGTCGCCACGATCGTGAGCAAGCCGTACCAGTGCTACGCGCTGGGCGCGGGCGCCGCCGGCTGGGCGACCCCGCGGCCGCACGCCGAGCACTACGGCGCGCCCTGAGCGAGCGCGCCCAGGACCGGGGCTACTTCCGGTTGCGTGGACTCATCTTGGTCAGCACCCGGACCGCGATGAAGCCGAAGACCTTGCGAAACGGCCAGGTCACGACGTCGAAGACCTTCTCGCCGGCCGACTTGTCCTTGCTGTCCTTGGGCGGACCTGCCCAGCCCTGGTTGCTCATGATCAGACTCCCTTCCATTGTGGCGCGCGCTGCTGGTTGAAGGCGTCGATGCCCTCGCGGGCGTCCTCGGTCGCGAGCAGCCCATCGAGGAGCTGCTGCAGCTCGGCCCGCTCGCCGTCGCCCTGGCCGGCGGTGCAGCGGCGCACCGCCTTGAGGCCGAACCGCAGCGCCGACGGTGACCACGACGCCAGCTTGGTCGCCAGGCTGGTGGCCTCGGCCTGCAGCTCGCCGGGCGGCACCGCGTGGTTGATGAGCCCGCCGAGCTCGGCCACCGCGCCCCGCACCGGCAGGCCGGTCGCCATCATCTCGAACGCTCGCCGCGGGCCGATGGCCCGGACCAGGTAGGGCGTGAGGTGCATGGGCCACAGGCCGAACCGGATCTCGGGCGCGGCCAGCTCGGCCTCCTGCGAGGCGATGACGACGTCGCAGGCGAGGGCCAGGGCCAGGCCCGCGCCGTGGGCCCGCCCGTTGATCGCCGCGATCGTCGGCTTGCCCAGGCTCTCCAGCTTGGCCAGCACCGCGATGATCGGCGCGACCGGCGCGCCGTCCTTCGCCAGGTCGGGGACCGTGCCCCGGAACTCGTCGCCCATCGAGAACACCGGGCCCGAGCCGGTGATGATCACCACCCGGACGTCGGGCGTCTCCCGCGCGAAGTCGAGCGCGACCACCAGCTCCTGGCACATCTCCAGCGACAGCGCGTTGAGGGCGTCGGCCCGCATGAACTGGATGACCGCGACGTGGGGGGCCGTGACCATGCAGCGAAGCTGCGAAAATCCAGAGTCGCTCACGCCGGCAGCGTACGAGCACCGCCCGGCGTTGTCATGGGCCGCGGTCGCCGAGCTCGGCTCAGCTCGGTGGTCCGACCAATGCGTGGAGATCCGGCCTCGTAGATCGGCGATCCCCGAGGGAAGGCCGGATGACGGCCTGACGTAGAATGGTGCGAGGCACCATGTACGACCAGAACGACAAGCAGTCGAACGATGGATCCGAAGCTCGCGACAGCGGCGGCGTGGACAAGCCACGCGGCGGCGTCGTGCAGCGCAAGGGCGACGGACCCTCGGCCGGCAGCAGCCAGGAGACCGCCGCGGCGGGCTTCTCCGGCCCGACGATGGATCTGCCCTACCGGGCCGAGATGGAGACCGGGTTCGGCCGGTCGTTCTCGGACGTGCAGGCGTACGGTGGTGGAGCGGCGGCCGAGGCCAACAGCGCGATGAACGCGCAGGCTTACACGGTCGGCCAGTCGATCGCCTTCAAGGACTCGACCCCCGACAAGGCGGTCGTCGCGCACGAGCTCGCCCACACGGTGCAGCAGGGCGGCGCCGGCCCGGTCCAGACCTGGAGCGAGGGCAAGGACGGCGACGCGTACGAGACCGAGGCCGATGACGCCGCCGCCACCGTGCTGGCCGGCGGGGTCGCGACCCCGTCGCTGCGCACCGGCGCCTCGATCCACAAGTGGGGCGGCTCCGACCACTACACGATCGGCAACCTGGCCGGCCAGAAGGCGCTGGCGCTGTTCGCGCAGCACTTCCCGGGCGTCGACCCGATGGCGCCTGTGTTCGACATGGACAAGCAGGCGCGCAGCAAGGACGACAAGACCAAGGATCCGGTCACCGGCCAAAACGAGGTGATCGGCGGCGGCGTGCTGCACGGTGCCAACGCCGACCAGCACCCGACGCACGGCCCGACGACCTCGAACCCCGACGCGCACACCGCGGTCGCCGGGTCGGACGGCAACAACAAGACCCTCGGGGTCAGGACCAACAAGGGCGAGATGAGCTTCGGCGCCGCGTCGCGCGCGGGCGGTGACTACGTCACCACCGTCGCCGGCCTGGCCGAGCGCGGCAACGAGCTGGGCGGCACCAAGGGCGCTGGCGGCGGCAACGTCGTCACCGACAAGATGCAGTTCGCCGCCATGGCGATGGGCGGCACGACCAACTCCAACCACTTCTTCCCGGTCAACGGCGCTGAGTACCGCGGCCACCACGGCACCGCCGTCGCCCACGCGCGCGCGGCGGGGGCGATGGCCCGGGCCGGCAACGCCAAGGCCGCCGAGGACACGATGGCGGCCGCGATGCAGGAGGAGGGGTTCGGCAACCACTTCCTGCAGGACACGTTCGCGTCCGGTCACATGGCGCCGCGCTCGCTCGACTCGACCGAGCACCTGCTCGGTCACGGCGCAGGCACGATCGCCAAGGCGATGAGCAACGTCGCCAATGGTATCAACCACACGGTGGCCGCGGTCACCGGCACCGCCGGCAAGGTCGCGGGCGCGGTCACCGGCGGCATCGTCGGCGGCATCAAGGGCTTCGCGTCTGGCGTCGGCGACTGGTTCAGCGGCAAGTGGACCAACCCGTTCTCGAGCGCGGCCAAGGGCGCGCAGAAGACCGGTGGCGAGTGGGGCGACGCGGCCGGCGGCGCGATGGCGTCGGCTGGCCACGCCGTCAGCGCGGTCGCGACCTCGCCGCTGCACGTGCCGACGGTGGTCCAGGAGGCGCCCGGCTTCATGCACGACGCGGCCGGTGGCCTGCTGCGCACCAAGCAGTGGCACGACTACTTCTGTGCGCTGCCCGAGGGTCTGCCCACCACCCGCGGTCGCTTCCACGGCGACTATCTGATGGACGGCAACGACCTCGAGGTCGTGTCCGACACCTGCGCCAACTCGATCTTCAACGTGCTGGCGACCGCCCACGGCGGCGGCGGCAGTCTGCCGGTCGAGATCCCGCGGCCCGACTTCGGCGCCATCATGGCCGACCCGAAGATCGCGCCGGTGTGGCGCCTGATGATGAGCGACTACGAGAAGGACCTGGCAGCGGCCAAGGACCAGGCGAAGCCCGGCGACACCCACACCACTGATGGTGGCACGACGGTGGACTCGGCCTGGATCCTGGCCGAGATCCAGAACACCACGATGGGTGGCGAGCAGGGCATGGCCGACGCCAAGGCCCACACCGGTGCGGCCGGCGAGGCGCTCGGCGTCCAGGAGACCGTCCAGGCAGCTCAGCGGGCGCCGCTCGAGACCATCAACACCAAGCGCAGCGACCTGAAGGACACGCTGACGGCCGTCCAGACCTACACGACCAACCGCTTCGGCTTCAACAAGAACCTGGCGGGCGGCGAGGGTCTCGACGACGACATGAACCGGCCGAAGGCAGGCACCGCCGACGACGACGGCTTCGATCCGGTCATGCTCGAGACCACGTACGGGATGTACACGAACCTGGCGAAGGTCGCGACCGAGTTCGGGGTGGCCGCGGCCGGCGCGGGCAGCGCGGTCGGCAATCCTTCCACCCTCGTGGCGGAGGCCGGCCAGGCGCAGCTCCTCGCCAGCTCGGCGCGAGCCTGGGCCGCCGAGTCCCAGGCGCTGCGCGGCGTGCTCGACGACGCGCGCGCCGGGTACGCGCACGGCACGCTCGGCGGCGAGAAGGACAACAAGCGGCGCGACCTGCGAGTTGCGGTGCTGCGCGGCCTGGCTGCCAACGCGCCCTTCTTCAACAACGCCTATTCGCCGGCGGACGAGCAGGAGCACAAGCAGAACAGCAAGGCCGGCTGATCGCAGCCGCCCGCGAGGGTCACGTGAGATCGGGCTCGCATGATCGCGGGCCCGAGGCATTTTCGGCGCCGGCGGTCACAGGGTCGCCAAGAATCAACCCTGTGTCGTCGATCGATCGGTCCGGCAAACTTCAGAGCTCGAGGATCGGTAGCTCTTCGAGCGGCATCGGCACGACGCGGTCGGGCCAGAGCACGACCAGCGCGTGATCGCGGCGCAGGCGGACCGCGGCGATCGCGCTGGCGTCGAGGTCGGCGCCAGGCACGACCACCGCAGGCAGGGCGCGCAGCCAGGCCTCGTCGAGGGCGATCGCCAGCTGCTGGCGGCCGCGGGCGCCTCGCTCGTCGATGATCGCGGCGGCGCCCAGGTGCTCGGCCACCGCGCGCGCCGCGGCCTGGATGGGCACGTCGGGCGAGCAGCGGACCAGCTGGCGTCCGGCGGCGAGGTTGCTGCGCGGGCGCAGGCCGTGGACCACCATGTGGCGGGCGCGGGCGCCGTCGAGGAACCGGGCCACCGTCGAGCGCAGCGCGGCCCGGCCGGCGCGGACGGTGTGCAGCCCGGCCTCCGGCAAGGTGCCGCGTCCCGCCAGCTCGTCCCACAGGACCATGCGGCCGACTCGCGCAAGCGCCTGCGCCGGCCGGCCGAGCAACCACGCGCCGTACAGCAGGGAGAGGGCGCGCGCACCGTCGGGGTCGAGGTGGGCCCGGCGGGCGAGCAACCCGAGCGGGGTGCCGACGAACGACGGCTCGAGCGCGTCGCGCCCGCGGAGGACCTGGCGCGCCCACGTCGCGCACTGCAGGCGCCACGACCGCACCGGGCGAGCGTCGGCCGTCAGGCCCGACAGGCCGGGCGCGATGGCGGGGCTGCCGTCGGCGAGCTCGCCGGTGGCGGCCTCCTCGGCGACCTCCCCGGCGAAGCCCTCGGGAGCGGTGGACGCCATCGGCGGCAGCGACGGGCGGGGCGCGGCGCTTCGGTCGTCGTCCACGTCGTCGGCGGCGATCGCCCGGGCGGGTTCGAACCCGGACCGCGGCGGCGCGTCGTCGGTGGCGATCTCGGCGGGCGCGGGCGGTGCGGCCGGCGTCGGTGGCGCGGTTGCCGCGGGGCTCGCGTAGGTGATCGGCCGCGGCGGGGCGAGGTCGCCGTCGCCGTCGGCGCGGGCCGCCCGCATGCCGGCGCGCCGGACTCGCTCGTCGAGACGCGAGGGCGCTCGGCCGGACGGCGGCTCGCTGACCACCGGCATCACGGGCGGCGGGACCGTGGTGGGCATCGCGTTGATCGGGTCGGCGGCGACCAGCGGCGCGGTCCAGGCTGCGGGCCGGACCGGCGGCGGATCGACGAACATCGGCGCCGCGTCGGCGAGCGGCATCGCCGGCATCGGCGCCGATGGCTCGAGCTGGGCCAGGCCGAGCGGTGCGGCGGCGGCGAACGCGGGTGGGGCCGGGACCGACGCCGACATCACGACCGCCGGGACCGCCAGCGCGCCCGGCGGTGCGAGCGTCGCGGCCTGGCTGATCGGCGCGCCAAGCGGAGCGGGGGCGGCGAGGGTCGCGGTCGGCGCGGCCGGGCCGCCGGTCGTCGACGGGCCGCTGCCCGCCGGCACGTCGCGATCGTCCATGCCCGCGAACGCGAGGCGCAACGGGCCGCCCGCGGTCGCGACCACGGCGTCGCCGGCCAGGCTGGTCCGCCGAAGCCGCCAGCTCGCGTCGATCCAGTACAGGCCGGCGTCGGCGGCGCCTCCGACGCACGCGCCGCGGCCGAGGTCGACATCGTCGAGCCGGTGGGCGGCCTGGGTCACGACGTGGACCCGGAACAGGCCGTCGTCGGTCTGCACGCACAGCCACGAGCTGGTCGCGGCGGTGAGCACGTGGCGGATCGGCGCCGGCACGATCGTGGTCGTGCTGCGGCCGTCCGACAGCCGGATGATCACCAGCTCGCGGCCACCGACGCTGGCGGTCCACAGGAAGCGCAGGCCGCCGCTGGGGCCGAGCAGGCGCGGCGCCGCCGGCAGCGGCAGGTGCAGCCGGGCCACGACCCGCCGGCTGGTGAGGTCGAGCACCTCGTTGCGGTGGGCGGTGACGATCAGGACCTGGGCCTGCTCGAGCGGCGCGACGTCGACCGGCGGACTGCTGGTGTCGAGCGCGTGGACGTCGATCGCGTCGTCCTGGAAGCGGGCCAGCGCGATCGCCGAGCCGCCGGCCAGCCACAGCACCGCCCGGTTGTCGAGCACCGTCGCGACCCGGGCCCCGCTCGCCACCGTGCGCCGGCCTAGCACCGTCATCGTCGCCAGCTCGTACGTGAACAGCTCGTCGTCGGTGGCGACCAGCAGGCGCGACGGCGGGCCGATGAACAGCAGCTGGCGCGCGCCCTCGGGCGCGTCGGTGGCGCCCAGCTCGGTCAGCGCGCGGGCGTCGCACAGGACCAGCCGGCCGCCATGGATGTAGGCGAGGCGGCTGTCGTCGGCGCTGGCAGCCAGGAGCGTCACGCTCATGGCCGCAGCATACAGGGACCGGGCGACGCGACAGGCCGCCGGGCGACGGTTCGTGCCGGCGCCGGGCTAGCGAGCCTTGGCGAGCGATCAACCATGACTCCGGGTGTTCGGGGTCACGCGTGGAGGATCGGGGTCTGCCTTCCTCGGGCGACCCGAGCAATCCGGTACAGGCTCGCTAGGATGGTCGGCCGGCGGCGACGTCGTCAGCGAGCTCGTCGAACGTCATCGCCTGCGAGCGGGCCAGCTCGTCGACCGAGAACAGGTCGCGCGCGATCCGGCCCTCGCCGCCGATCAGCCGCAGCAGCACCGGCCCCAGCCACGGCCCGACCCAGGGATGGCCGTACAGCGCCTGCAGCCGCAGCATGAAGCGCATGAACGGCAGCCGCGCCACCGTCGGCTTGCGGGCCAGGAGCTGGATGCGCTTGAAAGCCTCGGTGCTGCGCCGGCCCTCGGGATCGGTCCGGTCCATCGGGGTCAGGAACACGTCCTTCAGGAACGGCTGGGCGGACCACATCATCGTCGCGATCGCCGCGAGCGCCCGGCCGCGGTCGCGCCACGGTGGCCGCGCGCGGGTCCGGCGCGAGGCCAGGAACGCGTCGGAGCTGTAGACCTCGGTCATGTGGAAGTCGATCGCGATGTGGCGAGACTCGTCGCGGTTGATGAGGCGCATCGCGTCGTGGCTCATCGGGTCGCCGACGTAATCGTCGAGCGAGCGGAGCAGGGCGACGTCGAGCATCAGCTCGCCGGCGGTGATGTAAGCGTTGGCGATCTCGGGCGCGGCCAGCTCGATCGCGCGCAGGAACGCCGGCCCGAAGCGCAGCATCGCCGGGCTGACCGCGTAGCGCCGCAGGTGGCGGACGTCGTAGTGGCGGGCCAGCTGCCCGGCGACGTCGGCGTGGCGCTCCTCGTCGACGACGAAGCTGGTGAAGATCGCGGCCAGGGTCGGCTCATCGGTGCGGCGGGCCTGGGCGGCGAACAGCGCCCCCGCCAGCCGCTCGATCGCGGCCATGTCGGTGAAGGCCTGGACGATCGCGGCCTCCTTGTCCTCGGTCATCGCCGGCGGCGGCTGGCGCCACTCGAGGTCGTCGGCACGCCACTGATCGCGGCGGCAGCGCGCGAGCATGCGATCGAGGTCCACGACGTGAGCGTACCCGATGCGCGGCCGGTTCCGGTCAGGTCACGATCGTCGCGGCCCGGTCACGACGTCGCAGCGCGATGACCTCGGCCGACGACGGCACCCGGGCCCGCGGGCCGGTCGGGATCGCGCCGCGCGCCGCGAACGCGGCCTTGTAGGCGGCGAAGCTGCCGCCGGCGCGGTGGGCGTCGAGCAGCGCCATGCCGGCCCGCTGATCGCCCTGGGCCAGCATGTACTCGACCCAGGCCCAGCGCGCCGAGGTCGGCCGCAGGATCGCCTTGCCGCGGTAGGCCGCCAGCCCGCGCCGCAGCCGGGCCAGCCGGGCCTCGACCACCGCCAGCCCGGCGAAGTCGGTGCCGTCGAGCGGCGTGTTGCGCTTGGCCACGAACGGCGCCACGCCGTAGGCGATCCGCGGGTGGACGGCGAGCAGCTCGCCGGTGAACCGGACCAGCTCGTCGAGGTCGTCGTCGGTCTCGCCCGGCACGCCGACCATCATGTAGATCTTGA
>JAYVSF010000375.1:0-3664 GCA_043775605.1 Myxococcales bacterium | reverse complement strand
GCCGCCAGCCATCTGGTCGAGGATCGCCCGACAGCGGCCGACCTCCTGCCGGATCAGCCGCGCGTCCTCGACCAGCTCGGGCCGGGCGGCCGTCGCCAGGTGGCGCTCGAGCTCCTTGGCCACCAGCGCGACCGTGCCCAGCGGGGTCGCCAGCTCGTGGGCCGCGCCCGCCGCCATGGTCGCCAGCGACGCCAGCCGCTCCTGGCGCGCGGTCAGGTTGCGCGCGTCCTCGAGCTCGCGCTCGCGCTCGGCCAGGGCGGTGGTCACCCGCCACAGGAAGGTGACGATGAACGCCGAGGCGACCCCGAGCGCGACCCACATCCCGACCGTGTGGGTGCGCTCGCTGATCGGCAGCGGCTCGTGGCCGAGCAGCAACAGCCCGAAGGCGACGAACGACAGCGCGACCAGGGCCCACGAGAACGCCGCCGGCACGATCACCGTGGCGAGCGCGATCTGCACCAGATAGAGGAAGCCGAACGGGTTGAGCGGCCCGCCGGTGAAGTAGAGCAGCGCGGTCAGGAGCGCGACGTCGAGGGCCATGATCCCGGCGACGTGCCAGTCGCGCACCGTCATCCGCCGGCGCAGCCACAGCTCGAGCAGCAGGTTCGACAGCGCCCCGGCCACCACCAGCAGTGCCAGCGAGCCCCACGGCAGCGGGTGGGCGACGAGCTGGGTGGCGGCGACCACGGTCGCGGCCTGGCCGGCGACCTGGGCCCAGCGCAGCTTGAGCAGCCACGACGCGTTGACCGCCGCGCGATCGGGGATGAGCGGTGGACGGGGCACGACACCGCATCCTAGCAACCGCGCGTGCCCGTGATACCGTCGACGACGATGAAGCGCTGGCCGGGCAACGGATCGTGGGTCATCGGCCTCGGCTCGCTGGCGCTGGCGGTGGGCGCGGCGCCGGCCCAGGCTCGACCGGCGACCACCACCGTCGACGGTGAGGTCGTGGCCGCCCACGGCCGCTGGACCGCCGACCACCGCAACCTGCTCACCGACGCCGTGATCCGGACCGCGACCGGCGACGTCGACGTGATCGCGCTCGGCGGCCACGCCGACGGCCTCGCCATGGTCGTCCTCGACGGCCCGGCCCAGTTCGCACCCGGCCAGCGGGTGAGCCTGACCGTGCACCCGACCGCCGCGACCCTCGCCGGCCGCGCGGCCCGCCCGCGCTGGCTGGTCGACGACGCAGTGGTCCTGGCCGAGCCCGGCGGCGCGGCGCCGTTCGTGCGGACCCCGACCAACCGCAGCCTGCACCCCGTGTACTGGGCCAAAGGCTGCGTGCAGGTGGCGCGGGCCCGCGAGGGCACCACCGCCATCGCCGGCGACGGCGAGGTCGCCGTGATCACCGCGTCGCTCGGGGTGTGGAACACCGCGACCGCCGGCTGCAGCTACCTCGACCTCGTCGACGTCGGCGCCCACGACGGCGAGGTCGGCAACGACGGCGTCAACCTCATCAAGTTCCGCGACACCGCGTGGTGCCGGCCGGCGGTCGACGGCAACGAGCTGCACTGCTTCTCGCCCCAGGCCTCGGGCATCACCACGCTGGTGTTCGTCGACGACGCGACCAGCGATCGCGACGGCGAGATCATCGACGCCGACGTCGAGCTCAACGGCGTCGACTTCGCGATCTCGACCGGCGGCCAGAGCCAGTCACCGGCCGGCTGTCAGGCCGATCTCGGCAACACCCTGGTCCACGAGCTCGGCCACCTGATGGGACTCGGCCACACCTGCCTGGGTCCGGCCGAGACCCCGCGGCTCGACGGCGCCGGCCAGCCGGTGCCGCTGTGCAGCGAGACCCTCGATCCGGTGATCCTCGCCGCGACGATGTATCCGTTCCAGTCCTGCGGCGAGACCAGCAAGACCAGCCTGTCGGCCGACGACTCGGGATCGATGTGCGTGATCTACCCGAAGGCCGACGATCCCGGGGTGTGCGAGGGGCCCGACGACCTCAGCGGCGGCTGCTGCGATCATGGCGGCGGCGGGGCGCGGGCCGCGCTGGTGCCGATGCTGCTCGTCTCGCTCTGGGCCCTCGGCGCTAGTGCGCGTCGTCGTCGGTCAGCTCCTCGACCGTCGCCAGCACGTCCTTGACGTCGAGCAGGCGGAGCTTGTCGTCCCACGGCACCCGCACGCCGACGTGCTTGCGGAACAAGACCCGGGCGCCGTGCGGCACCCCCGACACGTTCTCGGCGAGGTCGTCGGACGTCGGCCGGTCGCGCGCGACCTCGATCACCTCGCCGTAGGCCGCCTCGTCCTGGGCCTCCTTGGCGCCGGCCGGCAGGTACAGCCCGCTGTCGGTGCGATCCTCGTCGGGGACGAGCCGGATCAGGATCCGCATCCCGAGCGGAAGGATCAGGCGATGGGGCTTGCGGGGCCGGGTCGGGTCGTCGGGCACGTTGGTGGCCGACTATACCCGCTCACCGCGCACCGGCCGCTGCTCGCCGACGCCGGTCAGGGCAGCGGCCGCGACCACTGCTCGGCGCCGTGCAGCGCGCGGCAGCGGACGGTGATCACGCCGGCGTCCTCGAGATCCGGCGCGACCTCGGCGATCAGGCCGGGCACGCCGGGATCGGCGCAGAAGCTCGACCGGATCTCGATGGTGTCGGCGATGACCTCGACTGTGGCGTACAGGCGGACCCGGGCCAGGTTGCGCGCCAGGCGGTCGCCGATCGGCCCGGGATCGGGACGCGCCGGCGGCGGTTGGACCGGGACGTCGTCGTCGCTGCCGGCCTGGGGTACGTCGGGCTGGTCCTCGACCACCGGATCGTCGGGCAGCGGCGCCGCGTGGCTGGCCCGGCTCGAGCCGATCACCACCACCGCCGCCGCGCCGGCCAGGATCGCGAGGCCGGCCAGGTACCACGGCCATCGCCGCTGCGGCTCGTCGAGGGCCACGGTCGACGTCGCCCCGCCACCGTCGGCGACCCGGCTGAAGCGGACCGACGTCGGTAACTCGTGGTGGCAGCGCGGGCAGCGCGGGTACCCGGGCGTCACCGCGATGCCGCACGATGGGCATGGCGGTCGGGCGGTCGAGTCCGGCATCGCCGGGATCGTACGCCAGCCCCACGCTGGGCCCAAGAAACCGCCGATCCGGGCCCGGACCTCGGACCGTGGAGCTACGGGACCAGCTTGTAGCCGGTACCGTAGACCGTCAGGATGTGGCGGGGCGCCTTCTGATCTTCCTCGAGCTTGCGGCGCAGCTTGACGATGAAGTTGTCGACCGTCCGGCTAGTCGGCGAGCCGGGGATGCCCCAGACCTTCTCGAGCAGCTCGTCGCGCGACACCGCTTCGTCGGCCCGCTCGCGCAGGAGCTTGAGGACCTCGAGCTCGTAGAAGGTCAGGCGCTTGCTCTGCCGGCCGCGGACCAGGGTGTGCTTCCGGGCATTGACCGTCCAGGTGCCGATCGCGAAGGTCTCGTCGGTGGCCGCCATCCGGGTCTGGCGCCGGAAGATCGCGTTGATCCGGGCGATCAGCTCGGCGACCGAGAACGGCTTGGTGACGTAATCGTCGGCGCCGGCGTCGAGGCCGCGGACCTTGTCGGCCTCCTGGGCCTTGGCGGTCAGGATGATGATCGGGGTGATCGGATCGCGCTCGCGCAGGGCCTCGCACACCCGGTAGCCGTTGTCGTCGGGCAGCATCAGGTCGAGCAGGATCAGGTCGGGGCCCC
>JAYVSF010000374.1:0-3931 GCA_043775605.1 Myxococcales bacterium | reverse complement strand
CTCGCGCAGCGCGGCGTCGGCGGCGGCGCTGTCGACCGGCGCGGCGGCGATCTCGGCCTCGCTGCGCGCCGACGGTACTGGCGCGTGCGGCGTCGGCGCCGCCGGTGGAGCGGGGTGCGGCGGCAGGTCCGGCTTCTTGGGAGGATCGGCGCTCACGGCGGGCTCACAGGTCCTTCCGGTACGGGAACGCGTGGCGCTGGAAGAAACGGATGGTCCAGTCGAGCAGGTACGCGAGCAGCGCGATCAGGAAGAGCATCAGGTAGGGCAGGGCGGTGCTCGACCGCCGCTCGCCGAGGTTGATCAAGTAGCCGAGGCCCTCGGTGGTGTTGATGACCTCGGCCAGGATGATGTAGCCGAACGCGAGGCCGAACATGAAGCGCAGGCCGGTGATGATGTCGGGCAGGGCCAGCGGGAACAGCACCTTCAGGATGATCTGCCGGTGCGACGCGCCCAGGGTCTGGGCGGTCTCGACGTAGCGCTCGGGCACCAGGCTGATGGCCTTGATCGTGTCCGAGAACACGAACGGCACCGTCGCCAGGAAGATGAACATCATCTTCTGCTGCTCGGCGATGCCGAAGAACAGGAAGGTCACCGGCAACAGCGCGCTGATCGGCACGCTGCGGCCGAAGATGATGATCGGCGACAGGAACGCCAGCAGCGCGCGGTACGACGCGGCCAGCACGCCGAAGCCGACGCCGACCAGGGTCGCCAGGCCGAAGCCCTTGAGCACGCGCACCAGCGACGCGATGACGCCGTCGATGATCGCGTTGGTGCCCGGCACGTTGTGCGCCGCCCACACCTCGCTCGGACTGGGCAACTTGGCCGGCGAGATCCGCCGCTCCACCGGGTTCGAGCCGTGGGTGTAGAACCACCAGATCCCGAGGAGCAGCAGCACGCACGCGAGGCCGAGCAGCTTGCCGATCCAGGCCGGCGGCTCGGCCCGCAGGGTCGCGAACCACGGTGGCGGCCGCGGCAGCGGGGGCGCGGCGCCGGTCGGCTTGGCCGCGGCCTTCGACGTGGTCCCCTTCGCGCTCACGCGCTACTGCCCCGCTTCGGCCGGGACCACCTTGACCTCGACCCGGCGGTTCTTGGCGTGGTTGTTGGGATCGCTGGGGTCGGCCGGGCGGGTCCAGCCCATGCCGTTGACTGTGAACTGGTTGTCGGGCAGCTGGAACTTGGTCACCAGCGCCTGCTTGACCGCGTTGGCGCGGTCGAACGACAGCTTCTTCACCAGCTCGGGATCGGCCGAGCCCTTCATCGAGCCGTCGGTGTGGCCCTCGATCACGATGCGGGCCGCGCCGTACTGCTTCGACACCTTGGCCACCTCCTCGACGACGAAGTCGACGTTCGGATCGTAGTCGATCATCTTGGTGGTGCCGTCGGGCAGGGTCGTCTCGACCTTCTTGTGCAGGTCGGACGAGTTCGGGAAGAACTGGACGACGATCGTCTTGGTGATGATCGCCGACTCGACGTTGACCGCCGACGCCGCCACCGGCGCGAACGCGACCTCGTACTGGTTCTTCGACTTCTTGTACTTGTCCTCCTCGCCCAGCTTCTTGATGACCGAGAAGTCCATGATCTGGTCGAAGTCGACCTTCTGGCTGACCACGCCGACCGCCTTGTAGAGCAGGAAGGCGGTGTTGTAGGTCCGCTCGAAGTTGGTCGGGTTGTTGGCGCCGAGGAAGAACTCGCGGTTCTCGGCGTAGTTGGTCCAGTGGGCGTCGCCCAGCATGCCGAGGGTCTCGTCGGGCGGGATGCCGTAGCCGTCGCTCATCCACTTGGCGGCCTGCTTCTTGGCCTCCTCGGAGTTGTCGCCCTGCAGCGTGCTGGTGGCGTCGAGCAGGCCGCGGACCAGGCCCTCGATGATGTCGGGGTTGTCGCGGGCGAAGTCGGCGCGCGCGAACCAGACGTCGGCGATGAGGTGGTTGGCCTCGGCGGTCGAGACCAGGAGCTTGTTGCCCGGCAGCTTCTCGGCCAGCTTGTAGATGTCGGGCGCCCACGACACGCAGGCGCTGATGTCCTTCTGGGTGGCGAAGGCGCGGGCGGCCTGGAAGGCGTCCTTGGTGAACACCATGTCGACGTCGGTCGGCTGCAGGCCGCCGTTGAGCAGCGCGTTGAGGAGGAAGTAGTGCGACGGCGAGTTCTGGGCCAGGACGACCTTCTTGCCCTTGAGGCCGCCGACGTTCTTGATGGTGTCGCGGACCACGATGCCGTCACCGCCGTTCGACCAGTCGACCTGGTGGAACACCCGCGGCATGGTCCGGGGGTCGGCCTTCAGGCCCTCGACCATCAGCGGCAGCATGTCGACGGTGGCCCAGCCGATGTGGGTCTCGCCGGCGGCGAACGCGTTGCGCATGTCGATCGGGTTGTCGGCGAGGACCAGCTCGATCTTGAAGGTGCCGCCCTTGCCGTCGCTCCACAGCTTCTTGGGCGAGAAGCCCTCGTTGGCGAAGATGATGGGGGCCCAGCCGGCCCACACGTTGATCGCGAACTTGACGACGCGGTCCTTGCCGAGGGCCTTGTAGTCCGACGCGCCCGGGACCGGCGGCAGCTTGGCCTGGGCCTCGAACGAGTACTCCTTGGCCGTGGTCACGCCGTCGAGGGAGTGGGGATCCTCGGCCACGCCGGGGCCGCTCGCGCCCGACTTGTCCTTGATGTCCTTGATGTCGATCTTCTGCGTGACCGCCGGCTTCTTCTTCTTCGCCGAGCAGCGATAGACCGAGAAACCGACCAGCGCGCCGATGACGGCGAGCACGGCGATGAAGAATGCGGGCTTGGGCTTGCCAGTTTCGGACATGGATCACTCCTGGGCGCGAGGCCCGAAAGAGAGTCGCCCAGCGCGGGGCACGGGGCGACGGAGCGGAGACGAGAGTCAGCGCGCGGTCAGGGCTTCTCGGTCTCGAGCGCAGCCGGACCGAGATCCTTCTGGGCCTCTGCGATCGGGGCCACCTCGGGCGCGCGGATGCCCATCGACACTTCCATGTCCTTGAGGGCGTCCTCGGCCATCGACTTCTCCATCGCCTCCTCGGCGTTGATGTCGGCGATGCCGTCCTGCGACAGGTCCGACGCGACCCGGGCCTTGCCGCGGTTGGCGTCGATCTTGCCCTGGATCATGCTCTCGAGCTGACCGAAGTCGGTGGTGACGTCCATGTTGAAGCTCTGCGAGAGCTTCGCGACCTCAGCCTCGGCCTCGCTCATCTTGAGCTCGGCGTCGTACTGCTGGATCTTGTTCTTGACCTCGACCAGCTTCTTGTTCGCGTGCTGGATCTTCTTGAGGTTGTTGTTGTACGCGCCCTCGTGCATGGCCAACTGCTGCTTGTTCTGGTCCTGCTGGGTCTTGGCCTTCTGCAGCTCGAGCGCGAACTTGGCGGCGACCTCGCGGTTGCCGGCCTTGAGGTAGGCCTTGCACTGGGCCTCGAGCTTGGCCATGTGCGCCTCGCCGTCCTTGACCTGGCGGCCGACCCGCTCGACCAGGCCGCGGTACTGCTCGAGGCCGACCCGGCCCTCCTTGAGCTGCTCGACCGACTGGTCGTACTCGTACTGCATCTGGGCGATGGGGTCCGCCTCCCAGAAGAAGTTGGCCAGCTTGTTGAGCTGGGCCCGCAGCGCGCCGAACATCTTCTTGAAGATCATGCTGGTCCTCCGGCGGCCTGCGCGCCCCATCGGCGCGGCCCTGGCCTCGGACCCGACCATACGGCCGGCGCCCCCGGGCCTCAAGCCGCGCGGCAGAAGATCAGTGGGCGACGACGGTGCCGCAGGCGCCGACCTGACGATGCGCCGCCGGGACCACCCCGGCTACCCGGCGCCGGGATCGCCGGCGTCGGTCACACCCGGCGCACCTGCACCTGCGGCTCGCGGACCAGCAGTCGTTCGAGATCCTCGGGGTCGGAGGTCAGGACGACCGCCGGGGCGCCGTCGGCCACGGCCGCCG
>JAYVSF010000373.1:0-7421 GCA_043775605.1 Myxococcales bacterium | reverse complement strand
CTGCCGACGGCACCTTCACCCCGGTCGTGCACAACACGCTGGTCGACGCGCTGCCGGGCGACCCCGGCTACTCGCCGTACTGGGGCGTCTATCGGGTCGTGGTCACCGATCGCTACCAGGGCGAGGTCATCCCGTCGGTGGCCGCGATCGCCGACGCCGTCGACCTCGGCCTGGTCGAGCCGCCGGTCGCGCTCGACTTCGCGGTCGACTGTCCGATCGTCGGCCGCGACATCACGCTCGAGGTCGGTGGCGGCCAGCCGCCGCTGCCGCCGCGCGCCCGCTTCAACGTCAAGGGCCGCACCGTCGCCTACTACGACCTCGGCCTGATGGCGTTCACCGACAAGGTGCGGGTGCCCGAGATGCGTCGCTACCAGCTTCGGCGCGAGGGCGGCGAGCCGCTCAGCGAGCCGGTCCGTGGCGTCGACCTCACCGGCGACGGCGATGTCACCGACAGCAACGACATCTACGATCGCACCCCGGGCGAGGCCGTGCCGATCCCGCGCTGCCGGACCGTGACGGTCGCGGTGCCGGCCGCCACCCGCTCGATCGACACCACCCGTGACCAGACCATGGCCGACCTCACCGCCGCCGATCAGCTGTTCGCGCCCGGTCCGGTGACCGGCACCGTGATCGGGTTCACCGTCACCGACGTGGTCCGTCACTGCGTGCTCCAGCGCCAGGCCGGTGGCCTGTGACCGCGCCGGCCCGGTTCGCGGCCGCGGTCGCCGTCGCGCTGGCCGCCAGCGGCTGCGTCGACGCCCTCGATCCCGACGTCGGCCCGCCGCTGCGCGCGGCCTGCGCCGACGTCGACTCCGATCCGGCGACCGCGGTGTCGTACCAGCGCGACGTCGTCGACGGCATCTTTGCCCGCGACGGGATGCTGTGCGTCCACTGCCACACCGCGGACGGTGACACCCCGCTTGGGCTGCTGGTCGGCGGCCTCGATCTCGGCAGCTACGACGGGCTCCGCCACGGCGGCGCGCAGGCCGGCGCCGACGCGGTCATCCCCGGCCACCCGTGCGCGAGCGCGCTCTACCGTAAGGTCGTCGACGGGCCACCGTTCGGCGGGCGGATGCCGCTCGACGGTCCGCCCTACCTGGCCGCGGCCGACGTCCAGTTGATCGTCGACTGGATCGTGGAGGGCGCCCGTGACAACTGACCCCGTCGGATCGGCCGGAATGCGGCTCGCGTTCGGCGCCCTGGCCGCGCTCACCACCCTGACCGCGGTCGCGGTCGCTGACGACGGCCGCAACTTCGCCGGCTCGGTCCAGCTCGACTACCTCGCGGTGCCGACCGAGCGGATCGCCCGCGGCCTCGCGCTCGACGGCGCCACCGTCGAGCTGTCGCTCAAGCTGACCCAGGACTTCGGCCACGACGTCACGTCGAGCGTGAAGGTGTGCGTGGCGTGCCACGGCCTCGAGGTCGGCATGGCGTACTTCGACATCCGCCTGGCCGACGAGGCCAGCGTGCGGGTCGGCCGCTTCACGCCCGCGTTCGGCAGCTTCCCGTTGCGCCACGACCCGGCCAACCACCGCACCAGCGACAAGCCCTTGCCCTACGACATGGGCCGCATGCTCCACCTGCGCGACTGGGGCGAGGGCATCCTGCCGGCGCCGTGGGTCGACAACGGCATCGAGCTGAGCGGCACCCACTTCGTCCATCGCGGCCAGCTCGACTACGCGCTGTACGCGATCAGCGGGCCCAAGGGACCGGCCGACGGCCTCGACTTCGACTTCACCCTGTCGCGCTCGGGCGAGCGCTACTACGTCGACAACAACTCGCAACCGTCGATCGGCGCCCGGCTCGGCGCCACCGTCGAGCTCGGCAGCGAGACCACGCTCACCGTCGGCGGTTCGGGCCTCGCCGGCCACTACGATCCCGACGCCAAGCTCGGCTTCGCGGTGATCGGCACCGACGCCGTGTTCCGGCGTGGCCGCACCTACCTGCGCGGCGAGTACCTGGCCCGCTGGACCGAGCTCGCCATCGGCGACGATCCCGCCGGCCGCTTCAAGTACGGGCCCGGCGCCGACGGGCGCTACGCCGACTTCAGCCGGAAGGACGGCTTCTACCTCGAGGCCGAGGTGCCGGTCGGGCCGGTCGAGCTGATCGGTCGCTGGGACGGGCTGCGCCGACGCGGCAACGTCGCCGCGACCAGCACGCTGCGGTCCGACAGCGTCGTCCTGCGCTACACCGCCGGCGTCGCCATCCGGGTCAAGGGCAGCCTCCGGATCAAGACCAGCGTCGAGGCCTACGACTTCTCCGACTTCGCCGACGAGCTGGCGGTCCATGTGGGCCTGGCCGGCCCGTTCTGATCCGCGCCCGATCGCGGAGTTGGTCAGTCGTTGACGACGCGGACCGTCTTGCTCGTGCCCCAGCCGAGGCCGATCGACATCGTGATCGACGGCGTGTAGCGGGACCTGGTGTCGTCGTAGTTCGAGCTGGTGTAGAAGGGCAGGGACAGGTCGGCCTGGCCGAAGAACCGGATCGTCGACGAGCGGAACGCCTCGTAGCCGGCCGTCAGGTGGCCCTGCAGGCCGCTGCCCCCGAGCGCAACCTCATCCTTGTCGTCCACCGCGGTGCCACCGAAGCTGAGGCCGACCCCGTAGTACGGCGACGAGTCGGCGATCGGATGCTGGTACCAGATGCCGGCCAGGCGCGGGTAGTAGCCGGTCACGCCCCAGCCGCTGCCCTTGTTGGCGACGACGAGCCCGAACGAGAGGTCGATCGCGAGCCGGTCGAGCTCGTAGCGGTAGCCGGCGCCGAACGCCGGGCCGGTGGCGACGTGGCCGGCGACGACCGCGCCGTAGCCGAGGGTCACGTACTTGAGGTTGTCGGCGGCGACCCGGCGCGGCGCCGATTGATCGCGGGTGACATTGTTGCGGTCGGTGGCGCCGCCGCCGGTCTCCATCGGCGCGCCGGTGACCAGCGACTTCACCATCTGCGAGTAGACGTTGGCCAGATCGTCGAGCGACGTCGCCCGGCCGGTGCGCTGGCCGCGCGGGCCGGCGAGCGAGATCGTGATCGTGTTGCCGAGCTTCACGTTGCTGATCATGTAGGTCTCGGCGCAGGCCGTGCCCGACGGATCGATCGGCAGCTTCTCGGCCTCGAACGCCTGCAGCACCAGGCTGCGGGCCGCGTTGCGCTCGCCCTCGGCCAGGGTGTCACGGTTGGCGTCGACGGTGACGCAGACGCCGCCGGCCATCGTCGGCGACGGCTGGGCCAGCGCGGGCGCGGCCAGCGCGGCCAGCAGCACGAGATTCGAGGTCGAGAACACGAGGGCGTGGCGAATGGTCATGAGGCCTCCTGGCCAGGGTATCGCACGGCCCGGCCCGGGCTGCATGCGTGAGGTCGCCTCCCTCAGTCCTGTATGCGGCGGATCACAGGGGTCTCGGCCGGGGCCAGGATCCGCGGGCTCCGCCGCCGCCGGCCGTCGCCGTGGAACTCGAGCAGCGCGGTCGTGGTGAGGAAGTACGCGTAGCCCTCGTCGAGCCAGTTGTGGACCACCGGGTTGGCGGCGTTGACCGCGATCGACAGGTTGACGTGCGCCGTGAGCTGGAGCCCGACGCCGGCGTAGCCGCCGAGGCCGAGGTCGACGTAGTGGTGCGGATCGGAGAAGCGATCGAGCAGCGACACCGTCGCGCCGAACCGTGCGAACGGTCGCGGCGCCTGGCCGCCCGCGAACAGCACCATGCCCAGGCCGGACTCGTAGTTGGCGACCGCGAACGGCGAGAACAGCAGGGCCACGAACCGGCCATCCTCGTCGGTCGAGTCGGTGGTCGTGGCCTTGCTCGGCCGCGATCAGCGCGAGCGCCAGCGCACTCCTCACGACGTCACCACCGGCAGGCGGGTGCGGTCCTGCAGCGACTCGCTGCCGGTGGCGGCGGCCAGCGCTTCGAGCTCGGCGATGCGGGCCGCCTCCCAGGCCGGCGCGACCGCGCTGCGGGCGGTGGCCCCGGGCGCGACCGCGATCTGGCTCATCGCGTGCTCGGCCAGCGCGGTGATCGTCAGGCTGGGGTTGACCCCGAGGTTGGCGGGGATCATCGAGCCGTCGACGACGTACAGCCCGGGGTGGCCGTAGGCCTGGTGGCGGGTGTCGACCACGCCGGTCTCGGGCGAGCCGCCGATCACCGCGCCGCCGAGGATGTGGGCCGTGGTCGGCACGTCGAACAGGACCTCGAAGATCGACGACGTCGCGACCCCGTCGATCTTCTTGGCGAAGGTGCGCGCGACCTGGTTGCCGAGCGGAATGTAGGTCGGGCTGGCCGGGCCGTCGCCGCGCTCGGTGTCGAGCGCCTTGCGCCACAGCCGCCGCCAGCGCCGGCGCAAACCGAGCGCGATCGAGTTGTCGAGGGTCTGCATCACCAGCAGGAAGACGCCCTTGCGCGCGGTGCCGAACGGCCACAGCGTGCGGGCGAAGTCGATCGGGTGGCGGACCACGTTGCCGAAATAGCGCAGCCAGCGCGGCACCCGGCCGCCACCGTCGGTCAGCAGGGTCGCCAGCGGGGCCAGCCCGTCGGCGCCGTCGCTGTAGCGCACGACCTCGACGTGGGTGTGATCGTCGACGTGGATCGACGAGGTGATCGCGATGCCGCGGTCGTAGCGCTCGCGCTGGCGGCGAGCCTTGACCCCGAGGATGGCCTCGCTGTTGGTGCGCACGGAGCGGCCGAGCGCGGTCGACAGCCGGGGCAGGCTGCCGCGGGCCTTGCACTCGAGCAGGAGCTGCACCGTGCCGAGCACGCCGGCCGCCATCACCACGTTCTTCGCCCGCAGCACCTGCCGATCCTTGGCGAACCAGGCCCCGCTCTCGACGTGGGTGACGTCGTAGCCGCCGCCGGCGCGGGCCTTGACGTCGACGACCGTGCGCATCGGCACGACCTTGGCCCCGAGCTGCTCGGCGAACCACAGGTAGTTGCGGTCGAGCGTGTTCTTGGCGCCGTGGCGACAGCCGACCATGCAGCCGCCGCACAGCGTGCAGCCGGTGCGGGCCGGGCCGGCGCCGCCGAAGTAGGGATCGTCGACGGTCTTGCCCGGGGTGCCGAAGTGGACCGCGACCGGCGTGGTCACGTAGCTGTCGCCCTGGCCAAGCTCGCCGGCGATCTCGGCCAGCACCCGATCGGGCTCGCCCTCGAACCGGTTCTGGGTCACGCCGAGCATGAACTGCGCGCGGCGGTAGAACGGCAGCAGCACCCGTTTCCAGTCGGCCAGCTCGCGCCAGGCCGGGGCGTCGAAGAAGCGATCGGGCGGCACGTACAGCGTGTTGGCGTAGACCAGGGAGCCGCCGCCGACGCCCGAGCCCGACAGCACGAACACGTCGGACAGGAACGACAGCCGGAGGATGCCGAAGCACTTGGCCTTCGGCATCCACAGCGACTTCTTCGGGTTCCAGTTGGTGCGCGGGAAGTCGGAGGCGGCGAACCGGCGACCGCGCTCGAGCACGCACACCGCGTAGCCCTTCTCGACGAGGCGCAAGGCTGACACCGAGCCGCCGAACCCCGAGCCGATGACGACGTAGTCGACATCGAACGCGGGGTCAGGGTCGGCGGTGCGAGCCATCGGTCAGGTCCTCCTCTTCACAGCAGCGGCGACACCAGGCGGGCGCTGGCCTGGCCCAGCCGGGTCCAGAACTTCTGGCGTTCGAGGTCGGCGGCGGTCAGCTCGCGGCACCCCTCGAGATCGTGGGTGAACGCCGCCGCCAACACCGCGTTGGTCGGGCCGTCGTAGACCACCGCCGCGACCTCGAAGTTGAGCCGGAAGCTGCGGTTGTCGAGGTTGGCGGTGCCGATGATCGCGACGTCGTCGTCGAACACGCCGGTCTTGGCGTGGATGAAGCGGGCCTCGTACTCGTAGACCCGGGCGCCGGCGGCGAGCAGCTCGGGGAAGTAGCTGCGGGCGGCGAGGTCGACCACCCGGCTGTCGCCCTTCTTCGGCACGATCAGGCGGACATCGACCTTGCGCAGCGCGGCCGTGATCAGCGCGACCAGCACCGCCTCGTCGGGGACGAAGTAGGGCGTGGTCAGCCACAGGCGCCGGGTCGCCTGGTTGATCGCGGTGAAGTAGGACTTGTGGATCGGGAAGGTGTCGGTGTCGGGCCCGGAGCCGACGATGTGGACCAGGCGCGTGCCGGGCGTGGTCGGAGCCGGGAAGGTCGTGGCGTCGATCGGGCACACCTCGCCGGCGGCGTAGGCCCAGTCCTCGAGGAACAGGCGCTGCAACGGCCACACCGCGGCGCCGGTGATGCGGAGGTGGGTGTCGCGCCAGTAGGCCTTCGACAGCGTGGCGCTGTGGTTGTCGGTGATGTTCATGCCGCCGGTGAAGCCAGTCAGGCCGTCGACGACGACGATCTTGCGGTGGGTGCGGAAGTCGGGTCGGCGCCGGGTACGGATCGATCGCAGGCGGACCGGGTTGAACCACGCGACCTTGACGCCGGCCGTGCGCAGCGGGGCCAGGAACTTCGTGGTCAGGTGACTCGCGCCGGTGCCGTCGACGACGATCCGGACCTCGATCCCAGCCTTGGCCCGTTCGATGAGCGCGTCGCGCAGCTGGGTGCCGATCTGGTCGGGCTCCCAGATGTAGTACTCGAGGTGGACGTGGTGGCGGGCGGCGGCGACCGCGGCCAGGATCGCGGCATAGTTGCTGGCGCCGTCGAGGAACAGCTCGACCTCGTCGGCGCGCAGCGGCGGCGAGCCACCGCCGACCATTCCGACCCGGGCCAGCTGGACGTGCTCGACCGCGTCACCGTGATCGGTGGCGGCCAGCGCCTGCTGGGCCTGCATGGCCTCGCGGATCGCGCGCTTGCCGGCGGTGAGCTGCAGCTTCTTGCGGTTGAGCCGCAGCGGCCCGATCACCCGGTAGACCACGAGGCCGATGATCGGCAGGAACACCAGGGCCAGGATCCAGGCCAGGGTCGCGGCCGCTGACCGTCGCTGCAGCACGATGATGATGGCGGCCCAGCCCACCCAGACCAGGAACAGCGCCGTGATGATGGCGATCCACACCCGCGACGATCATAGGGGACCGGCGCGCGCGGCTGCAACCCGGACCGGCCGCCGTCGGCGCGGTCGACCGGCTTGCGATCGGCCCGACAATCTGTAGGCTGCGCCGGCCATGTCGACTCTGCCGCCCGAGGTCGCCCGCCGGCGAACCTTCGCGATCATCGCCCACCCCGACGCGGGCAAGACCACGCTCACCGAGAAGCTGCTGCTGTTCGGCGGCGCGATCCAGCTGGCCGGCGCGGTCAAGGCCAAGGGCGACCGCCGGCGCGCGACGTCGGACTGGATGAAGGTCGAGCGCGAGCGCGGCATCTCGGTGACCACCTCGGTGATGACCTTCGAGTTCGGCGGCTGCGCCTTCAACCTGCTCGACACCCCCGGTCACCAGGACTTCTCCGAGGACACCTACCGGACCCTGACCGCGGTCGACTC
>JAYVSF010000372.1:0-1730 GCA_043775605.1 Myxococcales bacterium | reverse complement strand
CTCGGGCGGCGCGGCGCGAAGGTGATCGTGAACTACGCCGCCCGCGAGGACGCCGCGCGCGAGACCGCCGAGCTGGTGGCCGCCGCCGGGGGCACCGCCGCGATCGCGGGCTTCGACGTCGCCGACGGCGCCGCGGTCGCCGAGGCGATCAAGGCGATCGGCAAGGACCACGGCGGCCTCGACATCCTGGTCAACAATGCCGGGGTCGCGATCAACGGCCTGGTCATGCGCTACAAGGACGAGCAGTGGGCGCGGACCATGGGGGTCAACCTCACCGGCGCGTTCCTGTGCGCGCGGGCCGCGACGACCCTGCTGCTGCGGGCCAAGCAGCAGGGCCGGGTCATCAACATCACCTCGGTGGTCGGCGAGAGCGGCAACGGCGGCCAGGTCGCGTACGCCGCGTCGAAGGCCGGGCTCATCGGCCTGACCACGGCGCTGGCCAAGGAGCTGGCCGGGCGCGGGGTGACGGTCAACGCGGTGTCGCCGGGCTTCATCGAGACCGACATGACCGCCGAGCACCTGCCCGAGGCCGCGCGGGCCAAGCTGCTCGAGCAGATCCCGCTGGCCCGGATCGGCCTGGCCGACGACGTTGCCCACGCGGTCGCGTTCCTGGCCGGACCAGAGGCCGCCTACATCACCGGCCAGGTGTTGCGGGTCAACGGCGGCCTCCTGATGTAGCGCGGCGATGGTGCCGGCCGGACGGGCAGGGCCGCCGGCTGTTGCCGCGCGCCCCGGTTTCGTCGTAAAGACCCACAACCGCGGTCGCCTCCGACCGCCAGCCAAGGAAGCGTCGTCCATGAGCGATATCGAAGCCAAGGTCAAGGAGCTCATCAGCCAGCAGCTGGAGGTCTCCGACGACAAGTTGATCCCGTCCGCGTCGTTCATCGACGACCTCAAGGCCGACTCGCTGGCGGTGGTCGAGCTGGTGCTCGCCCTCGAGCAGGAGTTCGGGCTCGAGATCCCCGAGGAGGACACCGAGCGGATCAAGACCGTCGGCGACGCGATCAGCTACATCAAGGATCACGCCAAGACCTGAGAGTCCGTGGAACGCGAGGTCAGCATGCGACGCGTGGTCATCACCGGCATCGGCCTGGTCACTCCCATCGGCATCGGCCTCGAGCCCACCTGGGCCGCGCTGGTCGCCGGGCAGAGCGGGGCGGCACCCACCACCCTGTTCGACACCACCGCCTACGCGTCGAAGTTCGCGTGCGAGGTCAAGGGCTGGGAGGCCGCGGCGCCAACCTGGCTCGACAAGCGCGAGCTGAAGCACATCGATCGCTTCCTCCAGTTCGGCGTCGCCGCCGCGATGATGGCGATGGACGACGCCGGCTACCCGGGCCGCCGGGTTCCGGACGGCGAGGAGGATCGCTGGGGTTGCTTCATCGGGGCCGGGCTCGGCGGGGTGCAGACCATCGAGAACACCCACGACAGCGGCCGCAGCAAGGGCCCGCGCTACGGCTTCTCGCCGTACTTCGTCACCGACATCATCATCAACATGCTGCCGGGGCTGGTGAGCATCCGGACTGGCGCCCGCGGCCCCAACTTCTCCCACGTGTCGGCGTGCTCGTCGGGCGCCCACTCGATCGGCGAGGCGATGCGGACCATCCGCCACGGCTACGCCGACGCCATGATCGCCGGCGGCGCCGAGGCCACGATCGCCATGCTGGGGGTCGGCGGCTTCAACGCCATGCGGGCGATGTCGACTCGCAACGCCGAGCCGACCCGGGCGT
>JAYVSF010000371.1:0-5207 GCA_043775605.1 Myxococcales bacterium | reverse complement strand
TCGGTGTCGACCGGCGCGGGCGGCGCCGGCGGCGGGTTGCACAGGTCCTTGGGCGACTTGTCGAGCGCGGCCTGGGCGTTGGCGCGGGCGACCTCGGCCTCGTGGGTGGCCGGATAGATGTTGCCCTCGGACAGCTCCTGCTTGGCGAAGTCGTTGTGGGCCTCGGCCATCGCCAGCTCGACCGGCGCGCAGCGCAGGGCGCCGTTGTCGCGGGCGGTGGCGATCATCGTGTCGATGGTGCGGGTCCGCGCGCGGACCGCGGTGCCAGCACACCCGGCGAGGACGACGAGCAGCACGAGCGGGCCGAGCAGCCCGCGGCGCAGCCGGACGCGAGCCGGGCGGGTCACGGCTTGCCCCCGGCGCCGTCGTCGGAGATCGGTGCCAGCCTCGACGGCCGGGCCGGGGTCGCGTCGTCGGTGGTGGGCTCGATCGCGGGCGCGAGCCGGTGGCCGCCCCGTCCCGGCACGCCCGGCGGCGGAGTGATCTCCTCCATCGCCTTGGGGTCGGCGGCCCGCCGGACCGAGTCCACCCGCGCCTGTTCGGCCGAGCGGGTCGCCAGCCGGCCGAACCGGTTGGCGGCCTCGAAGTCGGCGGCCGCGGCCTCGACACGGGCCTGGTGCAGGTACTCGACGGCGCGGGTCCAGTCGTACGGCGCGTACTTGGCGGCGTTGACCGCGCGGGCTTCGTCGACGGCGGTCGACGCGGTGCGGGTGACCTGGCTGACGTAGCCGATCGGTCCGCAGCCGGCGCCCAGGACGACGGTAGCCGCGACGGAAACCACGACGACCACCGCGGACAGCCAGCGTGCGGCGCGAGCAGGGACGTCCATCGAGGGCGTTCGTACCATAGGTCCGCGAGGGTTAACGAGTCCTGGCGCGCCGGCTGTCGCGCGACAGTTCGAAGACGCTGTAGCCGGCGGTGACCGCGGTCGCGAGCAACGAGACCACGACCGCCCAGCCGAGCTCGACCGACATCAGGCCGCGGCGCTGCCCCCGGTGATAGCCGGCGTAGCTCGCGGCGGTGACCAGGCGGGGCAGGGTGAGGGCCACCACCAGGACCAGCGCGGCGCCGAGGCCGGCCAGCAGCCACACCGCGAGCCGCTGGCGATCGAGCCGGATCAGGCGCGCGCCCAGGTACCAGCCGGCCAGCACCAGGCCGCCGTGGCCCGCGACCAGCGGCACCACCGCCAGCGTCGGCACCCGCGCGGGATCGAGCCAGTACAGCCAGGTCCAATCCGGTTGCACCAGGTAGAAGTAGAGGCACAGCGGCGCCACCACCAGCCCGACGTGGGCCAGCGCCACCGCGAACGCCGGGCTGGCGTCGGCGCCGTCGGCGCGGATCCGGCCGCGCGCGGCCAGCGCGAACCCGAGGCCGAGCCCGACGTGGAACAGGCAGGCCAGCGGCAGCGGGATCACGTCGGCTCGCTGCCCCGGGCGCGGCCGGCGGCGGTGAAGGCGGCGGCGTCGACCAGCACGGGCGTCGGGGTCGGGACATCGATCTCGCCCGCGACCAGGCCGCCGGCGTCGAGCCCGGCCGGCGGCGCCGCCTCGACGTCGATCGGCGTGCCCTCGTCGTCGTCACCCCGGATCCGGCCGGTCGGGCGCGCTCCGCGTTCGGCGCGCGGCGGCGGTGGCGGCGTGCGCCGGGCCGGGGTCGGGGCGGCCGGGACCGGGCTTCCGCCCAGCGTTCGCTCCTGGGTGTCGTCGGCGCCAGGCGGGCTGACCTCCTCCGGCATCGGGGTGTCGCCGGGATCGTCGACGATCGCGCTGGCGAGGTCAGCGTCCTCGGCCAGATCGGCCAGGTCCGACTCGCCGGCCAGGCCGGCCAGCGCGGCGTCGAGCGACGGCGACGATCCGTCCTCGACCAGCGCGACATCGGCGTCCGCCAGCTCGATCGGGCCGGTGCCGGCGCCCGGGCTGGGCGGCTCGTTCTCGAACACCGTCGGCTCGAGATCGTCGTCGGCGGAGACCACCACCGGCGGCGGCGTCACCGCGCTCTCGCCGGTCGCGACCTCGACGAACCGGCTCTGCCACTCGCGGCGCCCGGCGAGGCGGGCGTAGCCAGCGGTGATCGCGCGGCGCGCCGCGCTGGCGGTGAGCTCGCGCCGGACCCGCTCGTAGCCGGTCCTTGCCAGCCGGTCGCGCAGGGGCTGGTCCTCGAGCAGGCGGATGATCTTGCGGGCCAGGTCGCTGGCGTCGTCGGGCTGGAACAGCAGGCCCTCGCGGCCGTGCTCGATCAACGTGGTGGTCGCGCCGCGCCGGGGAGCCACGACCGCGCGCCGGCAGGCCAGGTACTCGAGCAGCTTGGTCGGGAACAGCGCATACGGTCGGCGCGGCAGGTCGACCGCGCTCGGCGCGACGCAGACCGTGGCCCGGCCGATCATCGCCGGCATCAGCTCGTGATCGATCGGGCCCTTGAGCTCGACCCGACCGGCCAGGCCGAGCTCGTGGATCGCGGTGCGCAGCGACGCGTCGAAGCCGGGCGCGATCGGCCCGACCAGCAGCAGCCGTGCGGCCAGGGACCGCACCACCTCGGTCATCGCCCGCAACAGCAGGCGGACCCCGCGACCGGGCGCCAGGGTGCCGACGTACAGCACCGCCGGCGGCGAGTCGGCCGCAGTCACGTCCCAGTCGAACCGATCGACGTCGACGCCGGGCGGGGACACGATCACACGCTCGGGCGCGCCGCGGCCCACGGCGTAGCGACGGGCGGGCTCGGTCGGCACCAGCACCAGATCGGCGGCGGCCAGCAGCGCCTCCTCGTCGCGGTCGTGGGCGGCGGCGAGGTCGGGCCCCAGGCTGTCGCGCTCGGCCATCGGCGCCCGGGTCAGATCGTAGACCACGGCGTAGCCGAAGCCGTCCTTGCCCTCGAGCACCGGCCGGCCGCTCCAGCCGTCGCGGACGTGGACGACGTCGTAGTCGGCGCCCTCGAGCTGGCGGCGCAGCGCGCGCTGGAAGGTCTGGACCTGGGTCGCGAGATCGTCGTCGTGGACCGGCACCCGCAACAACCGGCCGGTGCCCTGGCGCTCGACGTAGGCCTGATCGCCCTCGCGCACCACGAGCATGTCGACCAGGTGGCGGCCGCCGAGCGCGCGCACCACCTGCCGGAGCTGGACGCCGGACCGGGTCGGGCCCGGCACCGCGCAGAACCCCGTGATCAGGATGCGGGCCACCGCGCGATGCTCGCCAACCGCCAGCGCCAGGACAAGGGCCAGCGGTCCCAACCGCGATCCCGTGAGGCTCCGAGCGCAGCTCGGGCCGCGGTTGGATGTCGATCGACAACACAGGGTTGGTCCCGGCCAACCCTGTGGCCCGGCCGTTCCCTTGTAATCGCGAGGTCGGTAGGGTACATGGGCCGCGTGAACCGCCTCGTCGCCTATCTGCGTGACCGTGTCTTCGTCGATTTCCAGGGCGAGCTCGGAATAGAAAAGGTCAAGGAGCTGCTGGCCGGCGACGATAGCCGCGACGCCCGCAACCTCCTGGCCCGCCTGACCCGCGACCAGGGCTCCAACGACATGATGGTGGCTCTCGCTGATTGTCTGCTCGAGGTCGTGCAGGCCGCGCTCACCGATGAGGTGATGCGCGAGCAGCTGCGGGCCTACGTCGAGGCCTGAAGCGTTCGTGAAACCAGGCTCGCCTTGGTGGCGGCGAGGCCGACGCTCCCGCAGCGTTGACGCCGCGATCGGCGTGCTAGGCTCGAACCCGGAGGTAACCCATGGCTGAGCCTGTCCCCGATTCCAAGCTGCCCGTCGCCATCTCCCTCGGCTTCGTCGCCGTCGGCCTGATCATCGGCCTGATCGGTGGCTTCACCAAGGGCTCGTGGCTCGGCGGCATCGTCGCCGGGCTCGGCGTGTTGCCGGCGATGGCCGGCCTGTGGAAGGGTATCCAGCAGGAGAACCAGACCACCCTCGGCCTGTCGGTCGTCGCGGTGCTGATCTCCCTCGGCGTCGGCGGACTGCTGATCGTGCTGCGGCTGGTCCACTACCTGCACTGACGGCGGGGATGGCGATGCTGCAAGCGCGACGGCTCGGCACGTGGCGTCGCGTCCCGGCGCTCGCGGGCCTGGTTGCCGTCGGTCTGGCGCTCGCCGTGCTCGGTCCGGCGTCGGCCCAGCCGGCCCCGTCGCCGGCGGCGACGCCGCAGAAGCTGGTCCACACCACGACCGCCATGGGCACGTCGGTGATGGTCACGGTGTGGGCCGACGACGAGGTCGCGGTCGCCACCGCGTCCGAGGCCGCGTTCGACGAGATCCGGCGGCTCGACCGGATGATGACCACCTGGCTGCCCGAGAGCGAGATCTCGCGGATCAACGCGGCCGCCGGCAAGGGCGCGAAGGAGGGCGGGGCTGCGGTGGTGGTGTCCGACGAGACGCTGGCGGTGATCGAGCGCGCGCTCGCGGTCAGCAAGGCCAGCAAGGGCATCTTCGATATCACGGTCGGCGCGTTCGGCGGGCTGTGGAAGTTCGACGAGGACATGGACGGGACCCTGCCCGATCCGGCCGAGGTCAAGCGCCGGGTCAAGCTGCTTGGCTGGCGCGACGTCGTCGTCGATCACAAGAAGAAGACCGTGCGCCTGCGCCGCAAGGGCATGCGGATCACGCTCGGCGGCATCGCCAAGGGCTACGCCGTCGACCGGATGGCGGCGATCCTCGAGCGCGCCGGGTTCGCCGACTTCATGGTCCAGGCCGGCGGGGACCTGTACGTTTCGGGCGACAAGGCCGGGGCGCCGTGGGTGGTCGGCGTCCGCGATCCGCGCGGTCCGCGCGACGACAGCTTCGCGGTGGCGCCGGTCCGCGATCACTCGTTCTCGACCTCGGGCGACTACGAGCGCGGCTTCGTCAAGGACGGCGTGCGCTACCACCACATCCTGGACCCGCGCACCGGTCAGCCGGCGCGGGCGTCCCGCTCGGTGACCATCATGGCCAAGGACGCCTTCACCGCCGACGCGTACTCGAAGGTGCTGTTCATCCTCGGCCCCGAGGCCGGCCTGGCGTTCGCCGCGACCCTGCCCGACTTCCAGGCGGTGTTCGTCAGCGGCGACAACCAGGTGACGATGTCGCCCGGCCTGCAGTCGATCGTGAAGATCCTCCACCCGCCGACTCCCGGCATCTGAACGGGGCCACGACCACGACCACGTTGGCGTGAGCGTGCGTTGGCGTGGTCGTTGACGTGGACCTGGACGGCGACGGCGACGTGACGGGGCGTGTGG
>JAYVSF010000370.1:0-3012 GCA_043775605.1 Myxococcales bacterium | reverse complement strand
TTCATGTTCTGGGCGTTGCCGGTGAGCATGTCACCGAAGTTCCAGGCGTAGGTCCAGGTGTCGGCCGTGCCCGGGTCGGTGAAGGTCATCGCCATGGGCAGCGGCGTGCCCTCGTTGACGATCTTGTCCAGGCCGGCGTTGGTCACCGGCGCGACGTTGGTGATCACGACGGCGACGGTGTCGACCGAGACGCCACCGATCGAGGTCGAGGTCAGGGTCGCGTTGAAGTTGCCGTTGTCCGGGTACGCGTAGGTGACGTTCTTGCCGTTCGCCGTGGCGCCGTTGCCGAACGCCCAGACGTAGTCCGGGTTGCCGGTGCCGGGGTCGCTGGCGGCGCCGTTGAAGTCGATCGGGGTGCCTTCCGGCGCCATCGAGACGCTCGAGGTGCCGATCGACAGTGGCGGGATCGCGTCGGGCGACAGGACCAGCATGGCCCACGCGTCACGCAGGCCCTCCTGGCCGTTGCTGTCGCTGTTCGCGCTGTACGCGCCGGACCAGTTCCAGGTGCCGTTCGCGTTCTGGTTGCGGATCAGGTAGGTCGAGAACAGGCGGTACCAGTTGTTGGCACCGAAGTTCACGATCTCCGGATCGACGGCGCGGGCGGCATCCTGCCAGTGCAGCATGTCGTAGTGGTTGGCCTGGCCATCGGCGCGGGTGTAGTCGCCGTTGAGGACGTTGCCGGTGTTCCAGCTGATGGACGTCGAACTCGACGCGCTGAACTGCGGACCCGAGATGAAGTTCAGGGTCGAGTCGTACCAGGTACGGAGCTGACCGCGGGTGAGGCCGTTGTAGCTCGGGAAGGCGATGCGGCTGTCGGTCTTGTCGAACGCGTTGGCGTCGACCCAGCCGAGCGCCAGGATGTGACCGGCCGTCATGGTGTGGTCGCACACGCCATTATAGCCGGTGGTGTACGTGCCGCCGAACAGCGTGTTGTTGCCGTTGACGCCACCCGCGAGGCCGGCGCCCGGGCAAGCCTCACGGTTCTGACCGATGTAGTTGACGAGGCGGGCCTTGACCAGGTTCGGGACGATGACGCCGTAGTGGCTGGCGAACAGGTCCGCACACCACATGCCGGTCATGCCCCACAGGGTGGTCGACATGTCGTCGTTGCCGCTGTTCGGGCCGTAGTACCAGGAGCCCGGGTAGTTACCGCCGTCGTTCTGCGCCCAGACCAGGCCGTCAACCAGCTGCTGGAGGACGTACTCCATGCGGCGACCGAGGATGCGGTTCGAGTCGCCGACCTGGGCGACGTAGCCCTGGAGTTCCGACACCGAGAAGGCGGAGAGCGCGTGGCCCATGTAGTAGACCGTCTGGTCACCGGGCGACGAGCCGATGTAGAGACCGATGCCGTCGTCGGTGCCGAACACCGGGATGGCGGTGATCTCGGGGTAGAAGCCGATCAGGTTGGCCTCGTCCTGCGCCGCGACGCCGACGACGGTCGCCTGGCCCAGGAGGTAGTTGACCAGGCGGGCGGCGTCCTCGGCGTAGGGGTCATCGCGGAAGCGCTGGGTGTTCTCGGCCGGGTTCGGCAGCTCGCCGATGTACGCGGCCGGCCACGCGGCCTTGTGACCGTTGAGCGAGAGGGTCCACAGGTAGCCGGCGGCGGTCGCCGTCGTGTTGGCGGCGAGGTTGCCGGTGATCTGCGCGCCGGTGAGCGGGTCGGCCTCGTTGCCCGTGCGGTTCATCAGGGTGTGCAGGTACCACTGCCCGTCATCGACGGCGACGCCACGCATCACCTGGATCTGACGCTCGTTGGCGTTCTGCGGCAGCGGCGGCACGTCGGCGAAGATGCGGACCGGGTAGGTGCCGGTCACGATCTGGCCGTTGGACGTCACGCGAACCTTCGCGGTGAACGTCGTGGTCACGGCCTGGTTCGGGTACGTGAACCGGGTCGACAGGTTGTAGCGGTTGCTCGTCGACTGCGAGAAGTCGTAGACGCCGTCACCCTGGAAGTCCCATTCGTACAGGTAGGTCCCGTTGCCGCCCCGCGCGATGGCCTTGAAGGTCGTCGGATGACCGTTGTAGGCCTGGTGCGGAATCGTGAGGTCCGTGGCTACCCACGGGGCCGGCACGACGCCCAAGTTTTGGGCCTCTGCGGCCTTGGCGACCGAGAGGACCGAGAGGGCCGCCAAGGCGGCAAGCGAGATTCGAAGCATTGTACTGGCTCGAGACCTGAGCATCACGACCCCCCTGGGAGTGATGACGTTATCGGCGTGGGAGGGGATGACCCCCGCTCCCCAGGAAGTGAGTGTCATCGACGTCGCGTCCGATGCGCAAGTAGAAAGACGGGACATTGTGGTTACTCGTGGCGAGGTCGGGCTGCCGCCGACCGTCGGCGAAGCGCGAGGAGTAGCGCGAAGATCGCGAGCGATACCGAGGGGATGAGACCCGACCACGGACGCGTGGAGAAGGCGAGCGGGGCGGCGCGGACCAGGGCCGCGACCGCGGGGTCGATCCCGAGATGGGCGTGCTCGGGGTCACGACCAGCGACCGTCACGCGGGTCGCGCCGACGGTCAGCACGAGGGGCTCGCGGTCGGCGGCGAAACGGGCCTCACCGATCCCGGGGCCGATGGGCAGCAGGGGGACGGTGTCGGCCGGACGGCCGCTGCGCTGGACCGTGAGCGTGGTGGGGGCCTCGTCGGCGAGCGTCACGACCCGGACCACGAGCGGATCGACGGTGGCCAGCCTGGAGGGCTCTGCGGGCGGCGCCGGGGTGACCGACAGCTCGACCGCGGTGGTGGCGGCGAGGCGGGACAGGCTGGCGAGCAGCGCGGCGGCCACGGCCGGCGGGACCCACGCGCCGCCCAGATCGGACGACCACGCCAGCACCTGCCCGGCGCCGGCGCGGCGGACGGCGAGCAAGGGATCGTCGGCGATGTCGGCGAGCACGACCGCGTCGCGCGCAGGGGTGAGGGCGACGTGGTCGGCGACCGGGATGCCGGCGATCAGGGCGGGCGGGGCGTCGCCGAGGACGGTGATCCAGGTGGCGCGGGCCCGGGCCTGACCGGGGC
>JAYVSF010000369.1:0-1855 GCA_043775605.1 Myxococcales bacterium | reverse complement strand
GACCCGATCGTCGACAGCGCGGGTGCTAGCCTTACCGGCAGTGGTGGCGACTCGAGCAGGCCTCCGCGCGAGAGCGGTCGCGGTGGCGATCGCCGCGATCGTCACGATCGGCGCGCTCACGTCGCGGGCCGCGGCCAGCGCGCCGTCGGCGTGGCAGGTGCCATCGGCGTGCGGCGGCAGCGCCCGGCTCGAGGCCCGGGTCGCCGAGCAGGCCGGGCGACCGCTGTCCGACGACGAGCCGATCTCCGTCGACGTCGCGATCACGGCCGGCGCGGCCGGCGGCTTCGTCGCCGTGATCGACGTCGTCTCGGTGCGCGGCGCCGCCCGTCGACAGGTCGAGGGCGCCGACTGCCGCGCGGTGCTCGACGCGGTCGCGCTGGTGCTGGCGGTGGCGATGCAGGAAGCGCCGCCCGCGGTGCAGGTCGGGCGGCCGCTGGCGCCGCGCTCGGCCGCGGCCCGCCGGTTCCTGGTCGGGGTCAGCGCCGGCCTCGACCGCGGCATCTTGCCGACGACCGCGAGCGGGGTGGGCACGCCGGGCGCGGCGCTGGTGCTGGCCGGCGAGCGCGGCGGATGGCGGCTCGAGCTGGCCGGAGAGATCTACCGGGCCGGCTTCGCGCCGTCGCCCGCCGACGATCAGGTGGGCGCCGACATCGGGCTGCTCGGCGGCCGGGTCCGGGTGTGCGGCCGGCTCGGGCCGGTCCGGCTGTGCGGCGGCGGCGCGCTCGGGCGGCTCGAGGGCCGGCCGGTAGCCCTGGCCCAGCCGTCGACCGAGTCGCGGCGATGGTCGGCGCTGCTGGCGGGCGTGGGCTGGTCGCACCGCTTCGGCGGGCGGTTCGCGGTCGGCCTCGACCTCGACGGGCTGCTCGCCATCGATCGCCCCGAGTTCGTGCTCGCCGACGACACCCGGCTCTACCAGCCGGCGGCGGCCGGGCTGCGGCTGGGCTTTGGGCTCGAGGTCGAGATCCGGTGAGGCGGGCGACGGCCGACGGCGGTGGCGAGGCCGATCGTGAGCCAGGTGGTGACGGATCGCCCCCGCTGGCGCCACTCACCGATCCGATGAGCGCCGAGGCCGCGCTGATGTTGCCCGCGGTGGAGACTGCGGCGCTCGCCGACGCCAGGCCGGTCAGCCGCCCCGTGGTCGCGATGCCCACCCTCGCCGAGGTCTACGACCGCCACGTCGCGATGGTGTGGCGGACCCTGCGCGCGCTCGGCGTCGACGAGGCCGCGCTCGACGACGCGGTGCAGGATGTCTTCATCGTGGTCCACCGCCGGCTGGCCGACTTCGAGGGCCGGTCGGCGCTCTCGACCTGGCTGTACGGCATCGCCCGGCGGGTCGCGTCGCAGTACCGGCGACGGCGGCGCGACGACGGCGATCCCGCGCTCCTGGACCGCGAGGCCGAGCCCGGGCCGTCACCGCGCGACCACGCCGAGCGCCAGCAGGCGGCGCGGCTGGTGATGGAGCTGCTGGCCGAGCTCGACGAGGACAAGCGCGAGGTGTTCGTGCTGATGGAGCTCGAGCAGTTGCCGGCGCCGGTGGTCGCGGAGATGCTCGCGATCCCGGTCAACACGGCCTATTCTCGACTGCGGCTGGCCCGCCAGCGATTCGAGGCCGCGCTGGCCCGCCGGCGGCAACGAGAAGAGGAGCCCCGATGACCCCGTACGCGCGCGAGGTTTCGGCGCTGCTCGCGGCCGCTCGGGTCGAACTCGAGCCGACGCCCGCCGAGGTTGATCGGGGGCGCGCGCGGCTGCTCGCGGCGACCGCGGGTGCGGCCGCGGCCGGCGCTGCGGCGGGGACGATCGCGGGTGCAGGGGCCGGCGCAAGCGCGGGTGCCACGGCGGGTGCGACCGCGGGCGC
>JAYVSF010000368.1:0-13120 GCA_043775605.1 Myxococcales bacterium | reverse complement strand
GTTCTGCGGCCTCGGCACCATGCTGGCCGCCGCCAACCTGGCCGGCCTCGACGCGATCGGCGTCGAGCTGTCGCGCCGGCGCGCCGCCAAGGCCGCCCGCCTGACCCTGTCCTCACCGCAAGGATAAGGCGGTCAGCGCGCGAACAGGGCGTCCATGGTCAGGGTGTTGTCGACCAACTCGCGGGCGTGGGCGTTGTCGGCGAGGCCGTGGGTGGTGATCATCGTGATGAGGACGGTCTTGCGGGTCCCGGTCACCCGTCTGAACACGTCGCGCTTGTGGCGCAGCTCGGCCGCGTAGCGCTTGTCGATCGCGAAGTCACCGTCGGAGAACTTCATCTCGCACAGGTTGATCGTCGCGTCCTTGCGATCGATCACGAGGTCGATCTGCACGCCCCGTTCGGCGGTGGAGCTGGCCCGATGGTGCCAGGCGGACTCCACGGTCTCGACCGCCTCGATCCCCAACGCGCGCTTGATCAGGCCGACGTGCTTCAAGCAGATGCCCTCGAACGCGTAGCCGCTCCAGGCCAACCACGCCGGCGTGCCGCGCTTGCTTCCGAGGACGCCATCGCCTGGTCGAAGACTCGCTGCTCGCGCAGCCGTCCCACGAGATGGACCGTCGATCCCATATTCCGCCAAAACTATCACAACGGTCACAATTTGGCCGTTTATATATCAAATGCGGCCACAAGTTGTTCGGCGGTCATGGTTTCGGCCGCGGATGGCGTGGGCTGTGTCCTTGCCGCCGGCGGCGCGGCGATGACGTCGCCGGCCCGGATCGCGATCGCGGTGGTCAGCGCGCGCCGGCGGCCGGCACCCCGACGCCCTGCGTGAACGCGGCGGCGCGCCGCTGCTGGATCGCCATGGTCGCGGCCGCCTTGCGGGCCAGGGCCTGGCGGATCTTGGCCACTCGGTGCGGCGGGTGCCGGAAGAAGTTGCGGTCGAGCGCGGGGTCGTCGCCGTAGGCCCGCTGGATCTCGGCCTCGTCCCACGACGTCGGGAACGGCACGTACACCATCGGCGGCTCGCGCAGCCACCAGCCGGTGAAGCCGAACCGCTGGTGGTGGGCCTCGTACAGCGCGGTGCCCGGGTACGGCACCACCACGCCGCGGGCGTTGAAGCCGCCGGCGATCGGCAGCGCGCGCTCGATGAAGTCGATCGTGGCGTCGAGCTCGGCGTCGGTCTCGTCGGGCCAGCCGAACATGAGGTTGACCACCGCGTGGATGCCGAGGTCCTGGGCCCAGCCGAGGACGTCGAGCACGCGCTCGACGGTGACGCCCTTGCCGATCCGCAGCAGCATGCCCGGGTCGGCGCTCTCCATGCCGATGTCGAGGCCCGCGCAGCCGGCCCGCTTCATCTCGACCAGGATGTCGCGATCGAGGTGCGACGGGTGGGCGGTGCACGACCACCACACCGGCCCGCCACTGCTGACGATCGCGTCGCACAGGTCGCGGACCCGGCGGCGCCCGACCGCGAACGAGTCGTCGAGGAACGTGAACGCTGCCTGGCCGAAGCGGTCGCGCAGGAGCGCGATCTCGGCGGCCACCGACGGCGCGCTGCGGTAGCGGAATTTGCGGCCGGTGACGTCGTTGGAGCAGAAGGTGCACGCCGCCGGGCAGCCGCGCGACGACAGGATGCCGGCCGGTGGCGGCGCCTCGCCGGGGATCGCGCCCGGGCGGTACCAGGCCGGATCGAACAGGTCGAGCGCCGACAGCGGCGGCGCCAGACGATCGAGCTCCATGTTGAACGGCCGAGCCGAGTTGTGGCGGGGCAAGCCGCGCTCGATCCAGCTCAGGCCGGCGACGTCGGCCGGCGCCCGCCGCCCGTCGAGGACGTCGGCGAGCTCGACCAGCGCGTCCTCGCCCTCGCCGCGCACCACCCAGCGGAAGCCGTGGGCCAGCGGCTCATCGGCGGCGATGGTCGCGTGCGGCCCACCGGCGACCAGCGGGAAGCGATCGGCCAGGACCGCGGCCAGCTCGTAGGCGGGCTGGACGTGCAGTGTCTTGAGGTGGAGGCCGACCAGATCGGGCGCGAAGGCCGCCACCAGCTCGACGATGCGGGCGTGGTCGCGCGGGGCGAACGGCGCCGACGCGTCGAGCAGCGCCACCTCATGGCCCCCGGTCCGCAGCGCCGCCGCCAGGTGGCAGAACGACAGCAGCGGCGTCTGCACCGGCTCCGGCGACGGCGGGTTGATGAGGAAGACGCGGGCCATGGCAGGTCCGGACATTGTACGGGATCAGGCGGCCGGCATCTCCCCCGTCGCCAGCACCGTCGCGCGCACGACGCGATCGAGCCGGAACTGACGATCCTCGCCGAGCTCGAGATCGATGCAGTTGAGCAGGGTCACGGCCCGGTCGAAGACCAGGTTGCGGATCCGGATCAGCCGGCGCACGAACACCTGATCGCTCTTGCGGTACTCGATCTGCACCGCGCGATCCTCGAACCACGCGGTCTCGATCGCGCGCCGTACCTCGGGCGTCACCGGCAGCGCGGGCACGCCGACGATCTGGAGCTGATCGAGCAAGGTGAGCAGCTCGCGCTGGGCCGAGGTCGACAGCGCACCGCGGATCTTGTCGAGGGCCGACTCGAGGGTCTCGGTGAACGGGACCAGCCGCTGCTCTCGGGCCATGCGCCCGAGCGCACACACCAGCGCCGCCTCGCGCGCGGTCAGGTTGATCGGCGGTAGCTGGTAGCTCTTGTCGAGCGCGTAGCCGCCGCCGCGGCCGCGGTCCGCGCGCAACGGCAGGCCGGCGTCCTGCAACGTCGCCAGGTCGCGATAGATCGTGCGCAGGGTGACGCCGAACCGGTCGGCCAGGGTCTCGGCGGTGACCCCGGTGCGGCGGGCGCGCAGCGCCTCGGCCAGGGCGAACAGACGGGCCTTGCGATTCATGGGGTGAAACTTGACAGAAGCCTGCCAGAACCGCGCGCCGGTCGCTAGTCTCGCCGCGCGCTCTGGGCGGCGCCGGTCATCGGCACGAACCGGACCGGGAACACGGTCCGCTCGTCGTAGCGGTCGTCCGGCTTCCGGACGTAGACCCGCAGCGACTGGCTGTGCTGGCCGACCGGGATGACCAGGCGCCCGCCGACCGCGAGCTGGGTCAGCAGCAGCGGCGGCACCACCGGCGGCGCGGCGGTGACCACGATCGCGGCGAACGGCGCGGCCTCGGGCCAGCCCGACCAGCCGTCGCCGACCCGCAGGTGGAGCCGCGCGTCGTCGAAGCCGAGGTCGCGCAGCACCACCGCGGCGGCAGCCGCCAGCACCGGATCGATCTCGATCGACCAGACCTCGGCGCCGAGCGCGGCCAGCACCGCCGCCTGGTAGCCGGAGCCGGTGCCGATCTTCCACGGCGGTTCGCGGCGTGCTCCGCAAGCGCTGCACCGTGTCGCAACCGCGGTCCGGCCAGCGTGACCACGCGCGCCTCCTGCGCCAGACCGGCGCTGCGTGGTAAACCCGCGGGAGATGTCGGCTTCGAGGACGTTCTCGCTCACGCCCGGCAAGCGGGTCCTGTACTTGACCAAGGACCCGGACCTGATCCGGCGTCAGCTCACCGGCGAGCTGATCCTGCGGATGGCCGACCTGGCGTCCGGCGACCTGCTCGACGACATCAACACCGACGCGATGACCCCGGCCTGGGTCTGCTTCGATCACGATCCGGCCGAGATCGCGAAGAACGCGTACGCCGGCCTGATCGTCGACGGCCAGCGCTTGCTGCCGCCCGACGCGCTGCGGGCCGGCGACTTCGAGGTCATCGTCGCGGGCGCCCAGAAGGGCGTCGGCAGCTCGCGCGAGACCGCGGCCCAGTGCGAGGTCTGGAGCGGCAGCCGGCTGGCGATCGCGTCGTCGTTCGCGCCGATCCACGCCCGCAACAACATCAACATCGGCCAGCTCATGGGCGACCACGCGCTGCTGGCTCGGCTCGAGGCCGGCGAGGAGATCGCGCTCGCCGAGTTCACCGCCGGCCACGACGCGATCACCGCCCGCATCATCGAGGCCGGGGGCCTCTTGCCGTTCTGCGCCGGCCTCGCCAACGGCACGATTACGGTGCCGGCCCCGGCCACCGCGCCGCGGCCGATGACGATGACCGAGAAGGTGCTGGCGGCGAAGCTCCTGCCCGGCCAGGGCTCGCACCTCAAGCCGGGCGACGCGGTGATGGTGCGAGTCGACGCAGGGTACTCACACGAGTTCACCACCGCCCAGGTCGACTGGTTCCTGGCCCAGGAGTACGGCGCCGACTTCCAGCTCAAGGACCCGTCGAAGTTCGCGGCGTTCGAGGACCACCTCATCTACGCCGACGGCGTGCCGGCGATGGCCAAGCACGCCGCCAAGATCGAGCGGCTGCGCGAGCTGCAGCGCGCCTTCGTCGCCCGCACCGGGGTCCGCGACTACGCGGCCCAGGACGGCGTCTCGCCCGGCATCTGCCACCAGATCGCGCGCGAGCAGTTCCTCGACCCCGGCGACTTCGTCCAGGCCACCGACAGCCACACCTGCATGGGCGGCGCGTCCGGCGCGCTGTCGTGGGGCGTGGGCGCGACCGAGTACGCGGCGCTGGCCTACTGGGGCTTCACGCCGATCGCGGTGCCCGAGGCGATCCGCTTCGAGCTGCGCGGGACCCTGGCCGCCGACGTCACCGCCAAGGACGTCATGCTCCACATCCTCGCCCACCACGCCAGGCGCGAGGACACCCTCAACCGGGTGATGGAGTTCGGCGGCGCCGGCCTGTTCGCGCTATCGCCCGACGAGCGCGCGACCCTGGCCAACATGGCGACCGAGTGCTCGGCGCGCGGCGCGATCATGGAGGTCGACGACGTCATGCTCGGGTGGATCGCGGATCGCCGCCCAGGCGTGACGGTCGACGCGCTGCGAGCCAAGGTGGTCGCGCCCGACCCCGACGCGGTCTACGACGGCGGCGTCCACGTCATCGATCTAGCCAGCATCCGGCCGATGGTCGCCACCCCCGGCGATCCCGATCGCGGCATCCCATCGGATCCCAAGAACGGCGCCTTGATCAGCGAACTGGGCCGGGTCCGCCTGAACATCGCGTACGGCGGCTCGTGCACCGCCGGCAAGCGCGCCGACCTCGACTTCTACGCCCAGGTCATGGCCGACGCCGATCGGGTCGGCCGCAAGGTCGCCGACGGCGTGCGCTTCTACATCCAGTTCGGCAGCAAGGACGTCGAGGACTACGCCCGCAGCAAGGGCTACCTCGAGCTGTTCGCCCGCACCGGCGTCGAGATCATCAAGCCCGGCTGCGGAGCCTGCATCGGCTGCGGCCCGGGCGTGTCCGACAAGGGCGATCAGGTCACCGTCTCGGCCATCAACCGCAACTACAAGGGCCGCAGCGGCCCCGGCCGCCTCTACCTGGCGTCGCCGCTCACCGTCGCCGCCTCGGCGGTCGCCGGCGAGATTGTCGAGTACGAGGCCGGCATGTGGGACTCCGCCGACCGCTGACCGACGCGATCAGCTCAGACCGTCTTCCGTCGCGCTGGGCCCCGTTCGACCTACATCCGCCGTACACTCGGACGCGATGGAGTCGAACATCGCCGCGGCCAACGACGAAGCGTTCGCGCACCCGGTTCGTCGATGACTCGCAAGGGCGCACCGCCCGTTGCCTTACCCGCCCCGGTGCCCAGCCGGCGCGCTTCGGTGCTCCGTGCGAAGCTCCGCACGGCCAGCGAGAAGAAGGTCGTGCGCTGGGCCTGGGCCAAGGGCGATCTCTGGCCGACGACACCTCTGAGAGACGAGCGCTTGAAGCTGCGTCCCGCACGCACCCTCGCGCGCGAGCCCGCGCGGCCCCCGCGCGACACCTACGCGTGCGGCTTCGACGGCGAGGGCCGGATGCTCGTGAAGCGCTGGTACACGTCGACGGGCGTGGCGGATTGGTTCTTCGTGCACCAGGGCGTCGTCGTCGACGAGTACTACTTCTTCGACGGTGAGCCGCGCTGCACGGTGACGCGCTACCTGCGGGCGAAGGGGCGCCTGGTCTGGCTGGTGCACGTGTACGAGGACGGCGACCTGAGCACCGTGCGATTCACGTGGAAGGCCGGTCGCCTCGCGAAGCTGGTGTCGCGCGGCGCCGGCCACGACTACGACGAACGCTTCGAGCACGACGCGGACGGCCTCATGCGGATCGAGCGCGTCTTCAGGGACGGCCTTGGCGGCCGCGACGAGGTGTTTCGACGCGCCAAGGGTCAGCCTCGGCGAGGGGCGATCCGGGCGAGCGCGCCGAGCAGGAGGCCGGCGTCGTCGCCCTTGGAGAAGACCGGGCGGCCGAGCGGGCGATCGGTGAGCGGCGGCGGACCGTTGGCGACCAGCACCACCCGCTCGACCAGGCTGACCGCGGCCCGACCCGAGCGGGCGAGCAGGGCCGGCACCCCACCGGCGACCGCGAGGTCGAGGACCAGCGCGTCGAAGGTGTCGCGGGCCAGGACCTCGCCGGCGGCCAGCGCCGACGCGCCGGTGACCGCGTAGCCGCGCGCGCTCAGGACGTCGACCATCGCCGCCAGCAGCACCGGATCGTCGTCGACCACCAGCAGCCGCGGACCGTGGCCGGGCACCATGAACACGCCGCCGCTCGCAGCCGGGCCCCGCAGCCGGCGGGCCGTGGCCTCGACCACCCCGATCAGCTCCGCCACGGCCGAGGTCGGCACCAGCAGGCAGCGGCCGGCGACCACCGGATCGAAGTCGGCGGTGACCTCGTCGGCCAGGAACACGAAGCGGTCGCGCAGCTCGAAGCGATGGACCAGGGCCCAGCGGTAGATCGCGCCGCCGATCGGGTGGTGGCCGTCCCAGACCGCGACCACGACCTCGATCGGCCCCGGGCCTCCGGATCCGCCTGAGGTCCCCGGCGGTCCCTCGCCGTCGTCGCTCAGAGCCGCCTGCGCCACCGCCACCGACGACGCGATCTGTACGGCAAAGCCGCGACCCTCGAACACCCGGACCAGGAGATCGAGCCAGAGCGCGTCCTGATGGACCAGGAGGAGCGAGCCGCGAGCCACGAGATCGCCGACGAGTATACGCACCCGGCGCCACCCTTGTGCGATAGTCCGGGAGGGAACTCCACGGATCAGGCCGATCGTCGGCGGTCCGAGCCACCATGTCGCCCTCCGCCCCGATCGTCGGCATCGACCTCGGCACGACCTACACCGCGATCGGCGTGATGACCGACGCGGGCGCGGTGGTGTTGCCGGCGGCCGATGGCTCGCTCGCGCTGCCGTCGGTGGTGTCGTTCCCGCGCCACGCCCCGATGCTGGTCGGCGCTGCGGCCCGCGAGCGCCTGGCCACCGACCCGACCCGCACGATCGCCTCGCCCAAGCGCCTGCTCGGCCGCCTCACCTCCGATCGCGAGGTCCAGTCGTTCATCGGCGCCGCGCCCTACCGGACCGCGACCGCCGACGACGGTGCCGCGCTGCTCGAGGTCGACGGCGAGCGCTACGGGATGGCCCAGGTCTGCGCCTTCATCCTGCGCGAGGCCAAGCGGATCGCCGAGCACCACCTCGGCGTGACGATCGAGCGCGCGGTCCTGACCGTGCCGGTCAGCTTCGACGGCAAGCGGTCGAAGGCCCTCGCGACGGCGGCCCGGCTGGCCGGGCTCGAACCGATGGCGCTGATCGCCGAGCCGACCGCGGCCGCGCTGTCCTACGCCCAGCAGCCCGGGTTCGGCGGCCTGCTCGGCATCTACGACTTCGGCGGCGGCACCTTCGACTTCTCGATCGTCGACGTCCGCAACACCCGCTTCGAGGTCGTGGCCTCGGCCGGCGATCCCTGGCTGGGCGGCGACGACCTCGACGCGGTCCTGGCCGACGCCGCCGCCAACCAGTTCTGGCGCCAGCACCGGGTCGATCTGCGCAAGCACGCCGTCGAGTGGCAGCGGCTGCGATTCGCGGCCGAGACCGCCAAGCGGGCGCTGTCGAGCCAGGCCTCGACCGAGCTGGTCGCGACCGAGGTGCTGCGCACCGCCCAGGGCATGGTCGACCTCCGCCTCACGCTCGATCGCCCGACCCTGGCCCGGGCCGGGGCCGCGATCGTCCGCCGCACGCTCGACGTCTGCGAGCTCGCGCTCAAGCGGGCCGGGATGCAGGCCACCGAGCTCGGCGCGATCGCGCTGTGCGGGGGCTCGTCGCAGATGCCGGCGGTGCGGGCCGCGGTCGAGCGCCACTTCGGCCGGCCGCTCCTGATGTCGGCCAAGGACGACCAGGCGGTGTGCCTGGGCGCCGCGACCCACGCCGGCCTGCTCGAGTGGCGACGGACGTCGTCCGACACGCTTCCGCCGTTCTTCTGACCCCGCTTCTCGACCCTGCGGTTTGACCTCGGCAGGTGCGCCCCCTACGCTTGCCGCATGCCTCGTCCCGTCCGTGCCCGGACGCTCGCCATGCTGACCGTCGGGCTGACCGCAGTGACCGCCGGATGTCCGAGCGGCGCCAAGCCCGCGCCCACCCCGCCGCCGCCCGCGGTCGACCTGCCGATCGAGCTGGCCAACATCCCCAGCCGGGTCGAGCTGACCAACCAGGACCCGACCAGCGACGCCCAGCCGTCGGCGCGCTCGCCGATCCTCGACGTCATGGTCGGCGAGAACAAGCGGTGGATGGACGCGCTGGCCAAGCAGCCCGATCCCGCCTACTACCTCGCCTACCAGATCGCCGAGACGCGGGTGGTCGGGCTCGACGCCGAGGGTGGCGCCTTGACCGGCGACAGCGACGACACCGACCGCATCCTCGACGTCGAGCTGCGAGTCGGCAGCCCCGAGCTCGACTCCACCCACCCGCTGTCCGACGACGCCAACGGCCTCAACGAGCCACTGGCCCGGCGCGGCGTGGTGCCGTTCGGTGTCGACGGCCCGGCCCTCGCCAACCACCTCTGGCTCGAGACCGACCGCCGCTACCGCGAGGCGGTGCAGGCCCTGGCCTACATCCGCCAGGACCAGCGCACCCTCGGCAAGAAGGCGACCGACCCCGACTTCTCGTCGGCGCCGGCCGAGGTCTACGTCGAGACCCCGGCCACCCTGAGCTTCGACAAGGCGGCCTGGGTCGCGCGGCTCAAGCGCTGCTCCGAGCGGGCCCTGCGCGGCGCCGCCACCCGCGCCAGCTGCAGCGTGAACTTCGCGCTCAACACGGTGTGGATGGTGAACAGCGAGGGCTCGCAGATCCAGACGTCGTGGACCTCGGCCCAGCTCGCGGTCTCGGTCGGGGTCAAGTCCGACGACGGCGAGAGCCTGTCGCGGCTCGAGCAGGCGTTCGGCCGCAGCCCGTCCGACCTGCCCGACGACGCCGCGGTCGACAAGCTGATCGAGACCGTGACCACGGACCTCGACGCCTTGCACGACGCGCCGCTGGCCGACCCCTACGTCGGCCCCGCGATCCTCGAGGGCCGGGCCGCCGGCGTGTTCTTCCACGAGGTGTTCGGCCACCGCATCGAGGGCCACCGCCAGAAGGACGAGACCGGCGGCAAGACCTTCTCGTCGTACGTCGGCAAGGAGATCATGCCGACCTGGCTGTCGGTGTTCGACGATCCCACCGCCAGCACCCTCAACGGCCTCCAGCTCAACGGCTTCTACCGCTTCGACGACGAGGCGGTGCGGGCCCAGCGCGCGCCGCTGGTCGATCACGGCATCCTGGTCGGGTTCCTGATGGGCCGCAACCCGATCGCGGCCGGTCCCCACTCCAACGGCCACGGCCGCAAGCAGCCCGGCCTCGACCCGGTCGCGCGCCAGGGCAACCTGATCGTCACCGCCGACAAGACCGTCGGGCGCGACGATCTCGAGAAGATGCTCATCGCCGAGATCAAGAAGCAGGGTCGACCGTTCGGCATGGTCTTCACCGACATCTCGGGCGGCGTCACCAACACCTCGGCGTTCGCGCCGCAGGCGTTCCACGTCGACCCGGTGATGGCCTACAAGATCTACCCCGACGGCCGGCGCGAGCTGGTCCGCGGCATCGCGATCGGCGGCACGCCGCTGGTGGCGCTGCAGTCGATCCGCGCGGCCAGCCGCGAGGTCGAGACCTTCAACGGCGTGTGCGGCGCCGAGAGCGGCTGGGTGCCGGTGTCGGCCTCGGCCCCCAGCCTGCTCCTCGACAAGCTCGAGATCGAGAAGGCGTTCATCCCCGCCGATCGGCCGCCGGTGCTCGGCGCGCCCAGCATCCGCACTGGAGCCCCGCAGTGAAGCGCATCAGCCTCGCCTTGCTCGCCATCGCGGGCGCCACCTCGCTGGCCGGCCCGTCGCCGGTGGTCGCCCGCCCGCTCGTGCCGCCCGTGCTCGGCCCACCCTCGACCGCGGTCACCGACGCCATCGTCGACGCGATGGCCGAGGAGATGGACCGGGCGATGGCCAAGCTCGAGCTGCCCGGCGCGCCCCGCCCGTACCACATCAGCTACAAGATCACCGAGGTCGAGGTCAACAACGCGGTCGCCAGCCTCGGCTCGGTGACCGAGAAGCAGGGCCAGCACTTCGTCAACCTCGAGGCCCGGGTCCGGGTCAAGGTCGGCGACCTCGACAACGGCAACTTCGTGGTCGCGGCCGACGACGAGGTCGACGGCACCGCAGGCATCAGCCTCGCGCTCGAGAGCTCGCCGCGCATCGCCCGCCGCGCCGCCTGGCTGGTCACCGACCAGGCCTACAAGGAGGCGCTGATCCAGCTGCGCGCCCGCATGGACGCCCGCACCGCCGGCGGCGTCGGCGTCGCCAGCCAGCCGACCTGGAGCGACGAGAAGCCGCTGGTCAGCGAGACCCCGGTCCTGGTCGCGCCGCTCGAGGATCTCGACGGCATGGCCGCGCAGGCCGCGACCCTGTCGGGCAGCATGCGCGGCGTGCCCGAGCTGCGCGACTCGCGGGTCGCGATCTCGTCGTACCTGGAGCGGCGCTGGTACCTGACCAGCGAGGGCACCAGCGTCACCGACACGCGGCGCGCCGCCGGCGTGACGATCGTGGTCCACGGCCAGGCGGTCGACGGCCAGGACCTGTCGCAGTACTTCGCCCGCTACGGCCACACCCTCGCCGATCTGCCGACCGACCCCGAGCTGACCGCGCAGGCCAAGGAGCTAACCACCCGGCTGATCGCGCTGACCAAGGCGCCGCTGGTCGACCACTACGTTGGCCCGGTGCTGTTCGAGGGCGAGGCCGCCGCCGGCCTGGTCCGCCAGACCCTGGCCCCCAACCTCGACGGCACGCCGCTGCCGGAGGGCCTGAGCCCGGCCGCGGCCAAGCAGTTCGGCGGCGGGCTCGGCGATGAGCTCGGGCTCGAGATCATCGCGCCGATGCTGTCGATCGTCGACGATCCGACCGCGAACGACGTCGGCGGCGTGCCGGTGATCGGCGGCTACAAGATCGACGACGAGGGCATCGCCGCCCAGCGCGTCCTGGTGGTCAAGGACGGCATCTTGACCGCGCTGCTGACGTCGCGGACCCCGGCCAAGCTCGGCGAGAAGTCGAACGGCCACGCCCGCCGCGCGGCGCCCGGCGGCTCGTTCCATGGCACCGCGACCAACCTGATCGTGACCGCCAAGGGCGGCCTGGCCCCGGCCAAGCTCAAGGCCCGGTTCTTCGCCGCGATCAAGAAGTCGCCCAAGCCCTACGGCCTGATCATCCGCCAGCTCGACGATCCGGCGGCGACCGCGTCGAGCGAGATGAGCCGGCGCGAGCTGCTGCTGATGCTGCAGAACACCAATCCCGACCTGCCGCCGCCGGCGCTGGTCGCGTACCAGGTCGGCCTCGACGGCAAGGAGACCCTGGTCCGCGGGGTCCAGCTCGGCGAGGTGCCGCTCACCGCGTGGTCGGACGTCATCGCGACCGGGCTCAAGCCGATCACGTTCAACTTCCTGGCCTCGGGCGACAGCTACGCCGAGCACAAGCTGCGCGGGGTCGGCGCCGGCGTGGTGCCGTCGTCGGGGATCGAGAGCTCGGTGACCACGCCCGACCTGCTGTTCTCCAAGCTCAAGGTCGTGCCGTCGACCGCCGGCATGCGCGCGCTGCCGGTGATCCCGCCGCCGACGGCGAAGTGATCGTCCGGGTCCACGCGATCGAGCGCGGCAGCCGCGCCAACGGGCCCGGCCCGCGGTTCGTGGTCTGGGTCCAGGGCTGCAGCCTCGGCTGCGCCGGCTGCTTCAACCCGGCGACCCACGCCGCGACCGGGCCGCTGACCACGGTGGCGGCGGTGACGCGCGAGCTGGCCGCGGCCGCGCAGGCCGGCGACGCCCTTGGCCTGACCCTGTCCGGCGGCGAGCCGATGCAGCAGGCGCCGGCCGCGCTCGAGCTGCTGCTGGCCGCGCGCCGGCTCGGCCTGTCGACGTTGATGTTCTCGGGCTACACCCGCACCGAGCTCGAGGCTCAGGCCCTCGGCCCCGCGGTGGTGGCCCACCTCGACGTGCTGATCGACGGCCGCTATCGCGCCGAGCTGCGGGCCGGGCTCGACCTGCGCGGCTCGACCAACCAGCAGGTCCACTTGCTGACCGCGCGCCACAGCGCCGACGAAGTCGCCGCCACGCCCGAGGCCGAGATCCGGATCGCCGCCGACGGCAGCGTGATCCTGACCGGCGTCGATCCGCTCAAGATCCGCTCGCTCCTGCGCCGCTGACTGGCGACATCGCCTCAGGCGCGCTCGTCACCGCCTGATACAAGAGCCCGATGGCGGTGCAACGCCGTCCCGCCTGTGGGGTCATCAATCCGGCGAGCGTGGTCCGCTGCGACTGCGGTCGGTCCTGCGTCGACGATTCGGCGGGCGCGCCGCTGGCAGCGCGGATGTCGAGCGGGGCCGGGGGCTCGACGTGTCCCGCAGTGCAAGCGAGCCGTGACGCCGGCAGACATCGAACCACTCGACCTCTGCCGATCTGGCCATCTCTGCCATGTTACATCTCGAGGATGCGGCCTTGGGCCGGCACGGTGATCCGGTGCTGCCAGCCGCCGCCGCCTGACCGTCGGGGCCGGGCCGCGCGCTACGCGACGGTGGCGTCGATCATGCTGACGGCGAGCCAGTTCTCGATCAGCGTGCGCGCGCTCCTGGCCCGATGGGCCGGCACGGTGATCCGGTGCTGCCAGCCGCCGTCGGCGGTGGCGTCGAACCGGCCCCACGATCGGATGGCGCCGAGGAGCTCGAGCTCGCGCAAGAGGCCGCGGGCGATGCCGTCGTAGCGGCC
>JAYVSF010000367.1:0-2006 GCA_043775605.1 Myxococcales bacterium | reverse complement strand
CGTGTGTCCGACCGGCGCGCTGGTCTTCAGTCGCGAGTACCAGATGCGCCAGGCCGGCACCTGGGACGAGTCCCGCCAGGCCCAGACCACGACCGTGTGCCCCTACTGCGGCGTCGGCTGCGCCCTCACGCTCCACACCCAGGACAACCGGGTGGTCAAGGTCACCTCGCCCACCGACTCGACCGTCACCGACGGCCACCTCTGCATCAAGGGCCGCTTCGGCTGGCAGTACGTCGGCGACGACTGACCGTGGGGACAGGTGGGGACAGGCTCCGGGCCTGGACGCTGTCCGCGTCAGTGCTGGGGGGCGACCATGTTGACCGGGACCCATGCGGTCTCGCTGGTGCTCTCGATCTCGAGCTCGTAGTAGCCCTGCATGGCCTGGCGGATGACGGCGCTGTGCATGAGGCCGTCGGCGAGGGCGACCAGGACGCGGCTGCCGTTGGGCAGGAGCGGAACCTGCGGCTCGGGCGGCGGTGCGGGCGCCTGCTGCTGCTGAGTCTTGCTGCCGCCGATCTCGCCGGCGACCTCGGTCAGCGGACCGGTCGGCATCGGGCCCTTGGTCGTCGACTCGCTGGCCATCGTCGACCAGTCGGCGCTCGCTGCGTCGCCCGAGCGGATCGCGAGCTCGCCGAACCGCACGAAGTGGACGCCGTGGACCGCGCCGACCGCGGGGTTGTAGGTCGAGATCTCGGCGACCAGCGCCGGCCAGGTCGCGGGATCGGTCACCACCGCCGGGGTCCCGGCCATCGCGACCTTGCGCGGCAGGACCTTGCCCAGCATGCGCTCGACGCTCGCCGCCACGCTGTGGACCAGGCCCTCGTTGACCCGGTCGAACGGCAGGCCGACGAACTGCGCGATCAACAATCCGGGGTCGGTGACCTGGACCAGCACCGTGCCGAACGCCTGCAGGGTCACGTTCTGGCCGGCGGCCGGCAGCGGGAACTCGATCCGCATCGCGAACGGCACCTGGACCGGCCCGGTCAGCACGAAGTAGACGCTGACCGGCTTCGACGGATCCGGCGACTGCCAGGTGTGGCGGCCGGGCCCGAGGCGGTCGCCCACGGCCCAGGCCGGGCACATAACCGCGACCTCACCGTCGGCGCAGGCGACCTCCATGGTCGAACCCAGCGGGTACGGCCATGGGTAGACCAGCTGGTCGGCCGCGACCACGTCTCTTGCCACGACCGGACTCATGCGTCCCGCCACTGTAGCGGATCGCCGCCGCAAGAGGCGATCACGGCGACGGATCCTGCGCTGAGCCGTCCTCGGCGGGCCGGACCAGGCCCACCGGATGGATCCGGACCCGGCGCACCCGGCGGGGCGAGGCGTCGATCACCTCGAGGATGGTGCCGTCCTCGGTGGTCAGGCGCTCGCCGGCCTGGGGGATGGCCTGGGCCAGGGACATGCACAGCCCGGCGATCGTGGTCCGGTCGGCGCCGACCGGCAGGTCGAGGTCGAGCGCCCGGTTGACCTTGCGCACCGGCGCGAAGCCCTGGACGATCAGTGTCCCCGCCGGCTCGCGCTCGAACAGCGCGTCGGGCACGTCGTCCTCGCTGAAGATGTCGCCGACCAGCTCCTCGACCAGGTCCTCGATCGTGACCAGGCCGGCCAGCCCGCCGTGCTCGTCGGTCACCACCGCCATCTGCACCCGGCGCCGCTGCATGTCGCGCAGCAGATCGAGCGCGCGGGTCCGCTCGCCGACCGCGTAGGCCGGGCGCAGGATGTCCTCGAGGACGATCAGGCCCTTCTGCCAGGCCAGCGCGAGCACGTCGCGGGCCACCACGTAGCCGACGATGTTGTCGAGGCTCTCGTCGAACACCGGCATCCGCGAGTGGCCCTCCTCGAGCAGCACCCGCTGGACCTCCTCGGTGTTGGCGCTGCGGCGCAGCGCGACCACCCGGGTCCGCGGCACCATCACCTCGGCCACGGTCACGCCCTCGAACTCGAGCGCGGCCGACGCGATCTCGCTGGCCCGGGGATCGACCGAGCCGGTCTTGGCCGCC
>JAYVSF010000366.1:0-3527 GCA_043775605.1 Myxococcales bacterium | reverse complement strand
CCTGCCCGACCATGGCCATCGTCGCCGACAAGGACACCATCTGTCCCCCCGACGCCGCCACCGCGCTGTGCGACCAGGTCGGCACTCGCGACACCACCGTCCTCCGCGTCCCCGGCGGCCACGTCGGCGCCGTGGTCGGCAGCCGCGCCGCCCGCGAGCTGTACCCGGCGCTCGCCGCCTGGTTCACCGATCGCCTTGTCCCTCACTCACCTCAGCACTAAGGTCCCGAGCGCAGCTCGGGCCGGGGTTTCTCTGTCGAGGTCGGGCTCGGGGTCATCCCCGGGGCCGACCGATCGATCAACGCCTGGGCATTTCATGCCCAGGCAGTAAGGTCCGCGCCATGAAGTTGTCCGACCTCAAGATCATCGTCACCGGCGCCGCCCAGGGCATGGGCGCCCACTTCGCACTCCGCCTGGCTGAGGCCGGCGCGCAGGTCGCCGCCGGCGACGTCAAGGAGGACGGCCTGGCCACCCTCGCCGAGAGCGCGCGCGGGTTGCCCGGCGCCATCCACACCCGCCGCCTCGACGTCTCGAACGAGACCGAGGTCGGCGAGTTCGTCGAGTGGGCCAACGGCGCGATGACCGGCCTCAATGGCCTCATCAACAACGCCGGCATCCTGCGCGACGGCCTGCTGGTCAAGAAGGACCGCACCACCGGCGCGATCACCAAGATGACCAAGGAGCAGTGGGACGCGGTCATCGCCGTCAACCTCACCGGCGCGACGTTCATGGTCCGCGACGTGGTGGCCAAGATGGTCGCCACCGAGCAGCGCCCCGGCGTGATCGTCAACATGTCGTCGGTCGCCCGCCACGGCAACCGCGGCCAGTCGAACTACAGCGCGGCCAAGGCCGCCCTCGCCGCCAACACCGTCACCTGGATGCGCGAGTTCGGCCAGTACGGCATCCGGGTCGGCGCGGTCGCCCCCGGCATGGTCGAGACCCCGATGACCTCGGGCATGAACCAGAAGGCGCGTGACGCCCTGGTCGCCAACATCCCGGTCGGCCGGATCGGCACGCCCGAGGACCTGTGGCTCGCCGTCAAGTTCGTCCTCGAGTGCGACTACTTCAACGGCCGCACCATCGACGTCGATGGCGGCCTGGTGATGTGATTCGCTAGTAGTCGCCGGCGGCGCGGACACGGCGCGACGCGGTCGCGCCCGGGTGGTCGACCGCGCGGCGCCGAAGTACCGTGGCGGAACCACGGCCAGTTCGTGTCCTTCCTCACGAGCACCGCGACGTCGTTCATGAAGAGTGGGTTGATCACCTCCGCCCAGAAGAGCGCCATGGTCACCCAGGGCGCCGCGAGCAGCTGCGGACAGCACTGATCGCCGGCTGACGCGCGCCCCAGCGCGCGGTCCGCCGACCCGTCGACCGCCGCAGACGATCGACGGGGGCCCTCGACCCGCGGTGCGGGCTCGACGCCGCCGAGCCCGCTTGATCCCGTCCCCGACCCGCCGACCAGCGAGTCAGCCAGCGAGGACCGCGACCAGCGCTGCCGTTGACCACCTCGCAGCCGCGCGACCGCGTCCAACCGCGCGAGTTCGGCCGCGCCGTGGGAAGGGCACGTCGCCCGGGATCAGAAGATCCAGAACGGCCGGCTGCCGGCGAACAGCACCGACTCCTGGCCCGCGCCCGAGTCGGTGAGCTGCAGCTCGACCATCACGCCGCGCTTGAGCGCGTCGTTGTGCGGGTGGCGCTCGGTGACCTCGCCCTCGAGCACCGCGATCACCTTGCCGACCGACGAGCAGCGGACCAGGCCCCACTTGCAGCGGTACAGGGTCGCGCCCGGGCGAGCGGCGTCGAGGTTGGCGTACGGCACGAAGCCGACCACGACCTTCTCGTTGCGGGCCCGGTAGTAGAAGTTGGCCTTGAGCCGGTCGAGCGCGGCCTGCTGGCTGACCAGATCCTCGTCGAGCTGATGCAGCCGCAGCTCGGCCGCCTTCTTGCCATCGACCGCGCCCTCGCGCTCGAGCACCGCCTGATCGAGCTGGTGCCGCGGCAGCGCCGCCGCCACCGTCGTGCCGGCCGCCACGATCGCCGGGCCGAGCTCGGCCTCGTACTTCGTGCTGGTCGCGATCACCCGGTCGGACTGGGCCAGCTCGGCGACGGTCCGGGCCCGGTCGACCTCGAGCCGATCGAGCCGGTCCTCGGCGGCCGAGACCTCGGCCACCACCGCCATCACCTTCTCGTTGCGCGGACCGAGGATCACCGGCCGCACCCACGTGCTGTCGAAGAAGTAGTAGATGCTGACGACGACCCAGAACACCAGGCCGATGAGGATGGCGCCGAGGGCGACGATCCCTGCCAGCTTGTAGATCTTGACGATCAGCGGCTGGAGCGCGAAGCGCGGCCGGTTCACGCGCGAGGCGGTGGTCGACATCGGGCCTCGATCTACCACACCGACGGGCCGGCGTCTCAGCCCGCCGGCAGCTCGGCCCGCGCCGACGCCGGCGCCGACACCGTGGCCGCCGCGACCGAGGCCGTCCTCGGCGACGGGCCGATCAAGGCCGGCTCGCAGATCGGGTCGTGCGCGCGCTCGTCTTCGTCTTCGTCTTCGTCTTCGTCTTCGTCTTCGTCCACGTCCACGTCCTCGTCCACGGTGGCGTCCCCGTGATGGCGGGTCTCCCAGCTGCCGGAGTCGAGCGTGAACAGCGCCAGCGGCGTGAGCAAGGCGTAGATGACCGGCAGGATCAGCGCGAGCGGGACCAGCGCGAGCGGCGAGACCATGTCGATCTTCATGGTGCGCGCCTTCCACCAGTAGCCCATGCCGAACACCACCGCGAGCAGCACCTGCCGCGCCAGCATCGGCCACAGGTGGCCGGTGAGGATCGCGTGGGCCAGGAGCGCCGGGTACGCCAGCAGCATCAAGAACAGCGTGAAGTAGTGGACGGCGATGATCGGGTTCAACCGCCAGACGTGGGTCATGCCGCCGACGTAGTCGACGACGTTCGACCGCCGCCAGCGCAGCTGCTGCGAGAAGTAGTCCATCAGCTTGGTCGGCGCCTCGGTCCAGCACACCGCGTCGAGCGACATCGTCGTCCGGTAGCCGGCCTTGATGATCTGCCGGGTCAGGAACCGATCCTCGCCGTACTTGATCGGCACGCCGCAGATCTGCCGGTTCTCGAGCACCGGCTCGAGCTCGACCAGGACCTCGCGGCGGTACGCGGTCAGGCAGCCCGACAGGCACATCACCCGCTGGAACGCCCACTCGATGTTCTTCAAGAAGTGGTACGATAGGAAGTACTTCACCGTCTGCATGCGGGTGAGCCAGTTGTCGTACTTGTTGCGGACGTCGACCCAGCCGCCGACCGCCGCGATGTCGGGCCGGGTGAAGCGGGCGATCATGTGGCGGACCGCGTCGGGCGCGACCGTCACGTCGGAGTCGACCGAGACGATGATCTCCGACCGCGACTGGCGCACCGCGCGGTTGATCGATCGGCGCTTGCCGAGGTTGTGCGGGTTGCGCATCACCTGCAGTCGGCCGCCGCTGACCCGGGCCATCGCCGTGGCGTGGTCGTAGCTGTCGTC
>JAYVSF010000365.1:0-4211 GCA_043775605.1 Myxococcales bacterium | reverse complement strand
GGACCGCTCCCACACCCCGTCGGCGATCGCGCCGGTGGCGACGTCGCCGGCCCACCCGCGGTGCTCGAGCGAGCCGCCGCAGCGGTTGCAGAACTTGTTGCCGAGCGGGTTGAGGCTGGCGCAGCGCGGGCACTGGCCGTGGGCCACGGTGCTGGCGCCGCAGGCGGAGCAGAACGCCGCCCCCGGCTCGTTGCGGGTGCCGCACTGCGGACAGGACGTGGCATCGGGCATGGTCGGATCAGGCATCGTCGGCGTGCGCCCCCTTTTCGCGGCGACGATACCGCGGAAGTCGAGACTGTGACCGGATCGGTGGGCACCACCGCCGTCGTTCGTGTACTCCTAGAGCCGTGGGCGCCTGCATCACCTGTCAGCAGCCCTTGCGCGACGGCGCCGCGTTCTGCGGCGGCTGCGGCGCGCGCCAGCCGAGCGTGATCGAGACCCCCGAGGCGGTGGCCCGCTATCGCGAGGTCCTGACCCGCTTCCTCGCCGACGGCGGCCTCGACGGCATCAAGCAGGCCCAGCTCGACCAGCTCCGCCTGCGCCTCGGCGTCACCCTCGCCACCCACTCGACCTTGTGCGCGCAACTCGAGCCCGACAGCCCACCGGTGCCGGCGATCCGGCTGGCGATCGATGTCGGGCCGCTGCGCCACCTCGCGGTCGGCGCGCGCGGGCTCGTCCGCCTGCGGATCGAGAACGACGGCGCGCTCGCGCTCGAGCGTTTCGTGCTGCGGCCGAGCTGGTCGGGCGCCGCCCTGCCCCCGGTCGCGACCCCCACCATCTTCCCCGGCCGGCCCGCGGTGCTCACGCTCGCCGTCGTCCCCGAGCACGCCGGCTTCCAGGAGCTGGCCGGCGCGATCGAGCTGGTCGATCTGATGGGCGAGGCCAGCCGCTACACCTTCGACGGCGTCCACCTCCAGGTCGCCGGCGACGGTCCCCAGGTCCAGGTCGTCAACATCGATCAATCGTCGGCGCGGGTGGTCGACAACTCGCGCTCGAGCTTCGGCGGCGCGGCCCCCGCCGGCGGCGTGGTCGGGCTGCTCGGCCCCGACGACGGCGACTGGCAGGCGATCGCGGTGGTCGCGGTCCGCGAGGCCAGCGCGCGCCGGGCCGCGTCCTCGGCCAACCCGCGCCGGGTCGAGTTCGCGATCACCACCGACAAGGCGACCTACCAGGTCACGACCACGCTGGCCCAGGGCGACCTCGCCACCATCTATGGCGGTCACGTCCGCGGCTCGCAGCCGCCGGTCCAGGTCGCGCTCAAGCTCGCCGATCAGGCCAGCGACAACGACCTGCTCCAGCACGAGGTCCGCGTCCTCGGCTTGCTCACGGCCGAGAGTGGGGGGCCGACGGTCCACCTGGCGCCGCCGCGTGATCAGCTCCGCACCGCCGACGGTCGGCTCGGCACCGTGTTCGATCACCTCGACGGCTTCGATCTCACCGCGGTGCGCGATCGCTGCCGGGCCCGCGGCGAGGCCGGGCTGCCGCCCCGTCATCTGATCTGGGTGATGCGGCGGGCGCTGGCGGCGCTGGGCTGGGCCCACAAGCACGGCGTGCTGCACGGCAACCTCGATCCGTCGCACATCCTGATCCGCCCGCACGATCACATGCTGTGGCTGGTCGACTGGTGCTGGGCCGTGGTCGAGCCGGCCCGCACCGGCCAGGGCTTCAAGGCCAAGAACGAGCTGTACAGCCCGCCCGAGGTCGCGTCGCGCGGCCGACCGACCCCGGCCTCAGATCTCTACGCGCTCGGCAAGGTGCTCATCCACGTCGCCGGCGGTGACCCCGCCACCAAGACCTTGCCCGACATGGATCCGCGCCTGGCCCGCTTCATCAAGTACCTGGCGGTCGAGTCGCAGGGCGGCCGGCCCCAGGACGCGTGGGCGCTGTACCAGCAAGCCGACAAGGTCCGCACCCAGATCTGGGGCGACCACGCCTTCGTTCCTCTCGAGCTCTGATCACCTGCATCGCATTCGCAAGGAGCACCAACATGGGTGGCGGTCGCTACAGCCTCGACATCGCGGAAGAGTATCGGTCCGGCGACAACGCCGCGTTCCAGGCCCCGGCCGGGGCCGCGACCCCGACGGGCCCGCACCCGGCGCTCAACCCCTACGGCAAGCGGCGCGAGGTCAACAACCTCACGCCGATCGTCGTCGCGCTCGACGTCACCCGGTCGCGCGGCGACGACACCAAGCTGATGTACGAGAAGCTGCCGGCGCTGATGGGCCAGATCGAGCTCAAGGGCTACACCGAGAACCCCGGCATCAGCTTCTGCGGCATCGGCGACGCCTACAGCGATCGCGCGCCGCTGCAGGTCGGGCAGTTCGAGGGCGACAACCGGCTCGACGAGGAGCTGCAGCGGATGTGGATCGAGGAGGGCGGCGGCGGCACCGGCCAGGAGAGCTACGAGCTGGCCGCCTACTTCTACAGCCGGACCAACTGCGTGCGCCTGGGCCGCGGCGACGGCAAGAAGGGCTACTTCTTCTTCGTCGGCGACGAGGGCTTCTACCCCAAGCTCGACGCCGCCGCGGTCAAGCGGATCATCGGCGACGACCTGCCCGGCGACGGCGACGCCGCCGACGCGTTCCGCGCGCTGCAGGAGAAGTTCCACGTCTTCCTGATCTACCCGCAGAAGACGATGGCCGAGCGGCGCGGCAACATCGACGCCGAGATCAAGGCCCGGGTCACCGGCCGCGGCGGCATGTACGACGGCGTCGACGTCCGCGCGTCGCTGCTGTGGAACAACCGCAACGACCTCGACCTGCACGTGATGACGCCGGGCGGCGAGCACATCTACTACGGCGCCAAGCAGTCGAGCTGCGGCGGCTGGCTCGACGTCGACATGAACGTGCGCGGCGACAGCACCAAGCCGGTCGAGAACGTGCGCTGGGCCAAGGGCAAGGCGCCGGCCGGGCGCTACAAGGTCTTCGTCCGCAACTACGCCTTCCACGAGGGCGACCAGGCGCCGACCCCGTGGAAGGTCGAGCTCGAGGCCGGCGGCGAGGTCCGGCAGATCGACGGCGTGATCTCGCCCAGCGGCCAGACCGGCGACGCCAGCGACCAGATCGTCGCCGAGTTCGACTACGCGCCCGACGCCCAGAAGCGCCAAGCCGCCGAGGCGCAGGTCTACGACAACTACTCCGACGAGGTCATCCTCGCCCAGTGGAGCAGCGTGATCCCGCGCGAGCACATCATGCGGGTCGGCGCGCCCGAGTCGATCATCGATGTCCTGCTCGGCGCCCTCGCGATCGCGGAGGGCAAGGTCGACCTCGACAGCTACCTCAAGGATCTCCGCGAGCTCGGCGCCACCGACGAGCGGCTGCGCGCGGTCGAGTCGTCGCTGTCGAGCTTGCCGAGCGCCACCCGGGTCGCCACTGCCACCGTCGAGGGCGACGTGCCGCCGCCGCCCGCCCCCGGCGGCAAGAAGTCCACCGTCCGCCTGTAGCAGCGGGTTGGGCGGCCGAGGGTCGGACCTGCGCGATCTGCGTAACCTGATCGGCCCGCCAGCGTCCAAGCTGGGTGTCCGAGCTCGACCTGGCGCTTGTCGGCGGTGGCCTGCAGAACGGCCTGATCGCGCTCGCGACCCTGGCCGCGCGGCCCGAGGCCCGGATCGCGCTGTTCGAGCGGGGCCCGACTCTCGGCGGCAACCACACCTGGTGCTTCCACGACGGTGACGTCGGCCCCGAGGCCCGGGCCGTGCTCGACCCGCTGGTGGTGCAGCGCTGGCAGGGCCACGACGTCGCCTTCCCGCGCTACCGCCGGACCCTGACCGGTGGCTATGCCGCGATCGCGTCGAGCCGGCTCGACCAGGTGGTCCGGGCCCGGATGGCCGCGGCGACCAACGCCACCGTCCACACCGACGCGGCCGCGGTCGAGGTCCGACCGCACGAGGTCGTGATCCGCCAGGGCGATCGCCTGGTCCGACATCGGGCCACCACCGTGATCGACGCCCGCGGTCCCGAGCGCGCGACCGGCGCCGGCGGCTTCCAGAAGTTCGTCGGCCAGGAGGTCCGGCTGACCGCGGCCCACGGCCTGAGCCGGCCGATGCTGATGGACGCGACGGTGGCGCAGCGCGATGGGTTCCGGTTCGTCTACGTGCTGCCGCTGGCCGCCGACCGCCTGCTGATCGAGGACACGTACTACAGCGATCACGCCACGCTCGATCCGCCCGGGCTGCGAGCCGCGATCGCGGCCAACGCCGACGCCCGCGGCTG
>JAYVSF010000364.1:0-27807 GCA_043775605.1 Myxococcales bacterium | reverse complement strand
AGCGCCGGGTCGCCGTCGTCCGCGGACAGCGCGGTGGCGGCCGCGAGCGCGCGCGCCGGTGACGCGTGCGCGTAGAGCCAGGCCTCGAGCACGTCGCGGTGGATCAGCGCGCGCTCGCGCCCGGCCGGCCAGCCGGCGGCGACCCGGGCGGCGGCCTCGATGGCGGCCCCGTCGGGCTGCGCGACGCCGTGCGCGGCCAGCAGGCGGGCGGCCAGCGGATGACGCTCGGCCAGCTCGAGGTAACGGATGGCGTCGTCGCGATCGTCGACCACGTCGGCGGCGATCAGCGCGAGCCGGAGGTTGAGGTCGGCCAGGCGCAGATCGGCGTCGCCGCCGGCGGTGACCGCGACCGCGGCCTCGGCGCCCAGCAGCTCGACCAGGCCGTCGAGGGTCGGCCCGGCGCCGAGATCGACGCGGCTGGTGTGCTCGCCCGAGTCGAGGTCCTCGGTCGACGGCTGCTCGGCCCGGGGCGCGAGCTCGGCGAGCCGCGGCAGCGGTCGGCGCGACGGCACCGGCGGCGGCAGCAGCGACGGCAGCGACGGCACCGGCGGCGGCAGCGATGGCACGGGCGATGGCAGCGACGGCACCGGCGGCGGTAGCGACGGCAGCGACGGCAGCGACGGCAGCGACGGCACCGGCGGCGGCTCGGTGCGACGGCTCAGCCCCGGCAGCGGCGGCGGCCGCGGCGGGCGATCCCCGGAAGGAGGCTCGGCCATCGATCGGGATGCTATCAGAACCCGCGTCCGGGCCCGAATTCGCGCCCCGATCCGTCGCCGGATCCGTTTCGATATCCGCTTCGATATCCGTGTGCGTGACCAGGGCGAGGGCGGCGGCCGACGCCGAAATGCCCCGGGCCCGACCTCAGCTATTCGCAACCCTGGCCGGAGCTTCGCTCCGCGCCTCAGGCGAAGACGGTCCGATCGAGCCTGGCGATCCGCTCGAAGTCGGTGTCGAAGGTGAGGAGGTGGGCCCCCGCATCGAGGGCGGCAGCGGCGATCCAGATGTCGTTGACCGGGATCGGTGTGCCGGCCCGGCGGAGGTCGACGAAGACCTCGCCGTAACGCCGGGCGACGTCGGCCGTGATCGGCAGGACCTCGACGAAGTCCTCACGCAGGAATTCGTCGAGCGTTGCGCGATTGTCCGCGGTGCGGCGGCCGAGGCGAAACGCTGCCTCGAGCTCGCCGAGGACGATCGTCGGCAGGTAGATGCGATCGGCCGTCGCGATACGATCGACGACACCGACGTGGTTGCCGCGGAAGTGCGAGTACGCCGAGGTGTCGAGGACGACCCTCATGCTACTCCCAGAGCTTGCGATCGATCGTGCGTTGCACGGCCACGGCATCATCGAGCTCGGCCACGTCATCCGCCGTCCACGTCGTGTAGCGGGCCAATCGGTCGCGGCGACCGTCGATGCCGGTGGCGCGCTCGAGCAGATGCAACGCCGTCGCGTTGATGCTCTGGCCCTGGGCCTCCGCCAGCCTTGCGAGGCGGCGTGCCAGGTCCTTCGAGACCCCTCGGATGGTGAGTTGTTTCGTCATGACATCATGATATTATCAAGATGACATCACGACGGCAAGGCGATCAGAGGGCGGCCTCGACGTCGAGGACGGTGTCGCCGACGGCACCACCGCCGACGCGGTAGCCGGCCTCGACGGAGAAGATCGTTGGACGAGATGGCCTGATAAGGCGTGCTTACCAATGGTCGCTACGCCCGCGATCGTGCCGGCGAGCGCGCGCGTGGCGTGGTCGGCGTTGAAGGCGTGAGCAGCTCCTTCGCGACCTCGACGAAGAGGCGCAGCGCTGGCGAGCTCTGCGCCCGGCTCGGGTAGCAGAGGAAGAAGCCCGGCATCCTCGGCGCGTACTCTTCGAGCACGATCTTGAGCCGACCCCCGCGGAGCTGATCGACCACCCATGGCTCGAACGTGAACACGAGGCCGAGGCTCTGCTCGGCGATCGTGAGGGCGAGTCGCGGATCATTCGTGACCACACCGCCACGCATCGGGACGCGCCAGTTGCGACGGCCGCGCTCCAGCTCCCACGCGTAGACAGCGCTCGTCGGCTGCGCTCGGTACCCGATGCATTCGTGACGCAGCAGGTCCTCCGGCTTTCGCGGTGTGCCGTAGCGCGCGAGGTAGTCAGGCGTACCGACGATGACAAAGCGGAATTGCTCGGTGAGCCGCACCTGCACCATGTCGCGGTCGATCGATTCTTCCAGCCGGACGCCAGCGTCGTAGCCTTCACCCACGATATCGACCAGGCGATCTTCGACGACGATCTCGACCTGGATGCGAGGGTGACGAGCGCGGAGCGTCGGCAGCACGGGTTCGATGAGCAGCGCGACGGCCGTGCGGCGTCGATGGCGCTCGCGTCGACTTGGCTGTCCGGACTCGCGTCGATCGGCGCATCTCCGCCGCCGTGGCAGCCCACGGCGAGGCCAAGCAGCGCCAGACACGCCGATCGCACCTCGGTACGATGCTCGCCACCGGCCCCGCGTTCAAATATCGGGGGTCGGGCGGACGCGATGGTCGACACCGGACCATGAGGCTCAGCTCTCCGAAGGCCATCACGACTGGTACGATGCGCGCGTGCACCACCCCGCCGTGATCCTGCTTCCGCTGATGCTCACCGCGTGTGGGGCCCGAGGCAGCCAACTGGCGAGCGGCAACGCCAGGTCTGGCGCTGCGAATCCGCTCGATGACATCGGTGACGTCACGCTCGTCCAGGACGGCTTCACGTTCGTCGAAGGACCCACGTGGCGCGTGGCGCAGCGCGACTTGCTGTTCTCGGACATCGACGGCAACAAGATCTACCGGCTGCTCCCGTCCGGCACGGTCGAGGTGTTCCGCGATCCCAGCGACAACACCAACGGGATGGCCGTCGACGAACATGGAGACCTGCTCGCCGCCGAGCACGGCGCTCGGCGAGTCTCGCGGCGCGACTCCGGTGGCGCGGTCGCGACGGTCGTAGACCGCTTCGAGGGCCGGAAGCTCAACTCGCCGAACGATCTCGTGGTCCGGTCGGACGGCACCGTCTACTTCACCGATCCGCCCTTCGGCATCGAGGAGGGGCAACAGGAGCTCGACTTCAACGGCCTGTTTCGCCTCGCGCCTGGCGTCGACGGCGCGCTCACCGCGGAGGTTCGCGGCGAGCTGACGTGGGGGCCGAACGGTGTCGCACTCGCCCCCGGCGAGGACATCCTCTACGTGACCGACACCACCGAAGGCACCATCGCCGCCTTCGACGTCGCCGCCGACGGGGCGCTCTCGAACCAGCGCCGCTTCGCAGATACCGACGCCACCGCCGACGGTGTGGCAGTCGATCGGGAGGGCAATCTGTTCGTCGCCACCCTCGCCGGGGTCGAGGTGTTCGCGCCCGACGGCACCCGATGGGGCGTGATCGCGGTGCCGCGCCAGCCGTCCAACTGCGGCTTCGGCGGCGATGACGCGCGTACGCTCTACATCACCGCGCGCGCCGGGCTCTTCCGGGTCCAGCTGGCGCGCCCGGGCATCTACTGATGCCGGACCGTCACGTCCGCCCGCTCGTCCCGTGGGCCAGCCGCTTTGCCTCGAGCACCACGATTCCCAGCGTCGGGCACCGCCTGCGAAGACCCGGTCGGCGCTCACCACCTGACCGGACCTCGCCTGCTGAACCAGCATGGTAGGCTGGACGCATGGTTCGAGTCGCCGAGCGCTCGCAGCTGACGGCTGACGAGTATCTCGCCTGGGAACGGGAGCAACCCGTTCGCCACGAATTCCACCATGGCGAGGTGTTCGCGATGGCGGGCGGCAGCGTGCGTCACAACGCGTTGTCCGCGAGCGTCATCGAGTCGCTCCGCGTCCAGCTCCGCGGTCGCTGCATCGTGTTGACGTCGGACCAGCGCGTCGTGGCCGCGCACCGAGACCGATACGTCTACCCCGACGTCTCGGTCGTGTGCGGACCCGTCGTTGCAGCGGAGGGCACCGACGACGTGCTGTCGAACCCGACGATGCTCGTCGAGGTGCTGTCGAAGTCGACCGAGGAGTACGACCGCGGCCTGAAGTGGGCGGGCTACCAGACGATCGCTGCTCTCGCCGACTACATCCTCGTCGCGCAGGCGGAGGTCCGAGTCGAGCACTATCGTCGCAACGCTGACCGTTCGTGGACCTACCGCGTCGCCGTGGCCGGTGAGCACATCACGCTCACCGGCGGCGCGGAGCTCGCGGTCGACGCGATCTACGCCGGCGCCTTCGAGCTTCCGGGCGACTGAACCGATGCCGTCACCGCCCTGGTCCCGGGCGCGCCTCCACGACCACCGTCGGCTAGCCACCACGCTCACGACGAGCCGTCGGTCACTCGTCCACGTCAGCCCTCGCCCACCGGCTGGGCGACCTCTGGCTCGGGATCGCTCTTGCCGCAGGCGGCGGCGAGCACGGCGACGGCGAACGACGCGATGAGGTGGTGGCGAGGCATGGCGCAGCGAAGAGCAACCTGCATGCCGCGTCCCGCGGACCGCGGTTCGCGAGGTTGGCCCGCGCCCCGTCGCCAGCTGGTGGCGGTGGCGCCAGGTCGTGGCGATCGGGCGGCGGCGGCCGATCCCCGGAAGGAGGCTCGACCGTCACTCGCGATGTTATCAGGCGGGGCGGGGCGCCACCTTGCGACCAGACACCACGCCGGTCACCGTTCGGCCCGGCACTCGGATATCCTTGTCGGAATGTCGTCGGCGACGCGGGCGGTGTGCCTGACCCGCAGCCTGGTGCTGCGGAGGACGTTGCGCCGGACCTTCCACGCCACCGGCACCGCGGTCGAGTTCGCCGACGATCTGCCGGTCGCCGATCCCGCCGATGCGGTGATCGTGGTCGATCGCGCGGCCTGCTGCGGCCTCGACGACGCCCGGGCCGCGAGCCTCGGCGACAGCCGCGGCCTGATCGTCATCGGTGGCTCGATCGAGGACGACGAGGTCCTGGCCGCGCTCCGCCGCGAGCGCTGGAACCACGCGATCCGCGAGCCCGAGGAGCCCGACGACGCCGAGCTGGTGGTGACCACCACCAAGCTGCGATCGGGCGACCTGTTCGGCCTCGAGAAGTACCTGGCCTGGGGCGTCCAGATCGACGACCGGACGGTCAGCGACTACGGCGGCAAGCGCGACGCGCTCGACGAGGTCGCGGCCTCGGCGCGCGAGGCCGGCGCCCGGCGGACCACGGTGGCCCGGATCGAGAACGTGGTCGACGAGCTGCTCATGAACGCGATGTACGACGCGCCGGCTGCGGCTCGCGGCGACGCCACGATGCGGCCCGATCCGACGACCGCGACCCGCGGCGCCAACGCCCGGCTGCGCTGGGCCTCCGACGGCCGCCACTTCGCGGTGTCCGTCGAGGACCGCTACGGGGCGCTGACCAAGGCCGACATCCTCGATCACCTGGCCCGGGCCCGCGCGACCCGCGGCGCACCACGCAGCGGCGAGGACGGCCGGGCCGGCGCCGGCCTCGGGCTGTACTTCGTGCTGGCGTCGGTGACTCGGTTCATCGCGAACCTCGAGCCCGGTCGCCGCACCGAGGTCGTCTGCCTGTTCGATCTCAAGCTGACCGGCGTCGCGTCCGAGGCCTGCGCTCGCTCGCTGCACGTGTTCGGAGGGTGATGCGCACTCCTGCCCTGACCTTGCTCGCGGCCGTCGCCACCGTCGCCGGCATCGCCGGCTGTCATCGCCAACCGAGCCCGGACCGGTCGCCGACGCCGACGCTGACGCCCTCGCCGACGCCAGCCCCATCGGCCTTGCCCGGTCGCCTCACGGTGCCCGGTTCTGTCCGGTCGCCGGACGAGCTGCACGCGCAGCTCACGATCACCAACCGCGGCAGCACCGTCATGTCCCTGGCCCAGGGACCGCTCGAGATCGCCGTCCTGGCGCTCGAGGTCCACGACGCCGCCGGCACCCGGAGACCGACCATCCCACCGCCGGTGCCGCGCCCCGAGGACACCAGGCCGGTCACCATCGCGCCCGGCGCGGCGATCACCCGCGACTACGGCCTCGCGGTCTTCTCGCCGGCGCTCGAGCCCGGCAACTACACCGTCCACTGCCGTATCGTCGCCTGCCTGCCGGCACGGTTCGTGGTCGCCCCCTGATCGCGCGGCGGCGGGTGTGCTACACGACGGCCGTGCGCGCCCCTGCCCTCGCTGTCGCCTCGCTGTTCTGCTCGCTCGCCGCGGCCTGCTCGGATCCGGGCGCCAGCGGCCCCGACGCCGCCCCGCTCGACGCCAGCCCCGACGCCGCGGGCAAGGACGCGATGTGCGCGTCGACGTTCGGCAACACGCTGACCGCGGCGTTCGGTCGGGTCGACGGCACCGTGGTCGCGGTGGTCGAGCCCGGCAACACCCGCTGCGCGATGCCCAACAGCGATCACGTGGTCGTGCAGGTCGAGCTCGGCGGCGCGGTCTACCGCATGGTGGTCAACGTGCTGTCGACCGGCGCCGATCACGACATCCGGGTCCGCACCGTGACCGCGCCGCAGCCGGCGCCGGCGTTCGCGCCCGGCTGGCGCCCGGGGCTGTCGCTCGACTACCCGCGCGACCTCAACGTCCACAGCGGCGCCGGCTGGGACGCGCTGTCGCTGACCGACGCCACCGCCTGGATCTCCGACCCGATCGAGGTCGGCGCGCCAATCGCGGTCTACGCCTCGAGCTCGGGCGGCGCCTTCTCGGCCAGCACCCACCTCATCCACCGCAACGGTAGCAACCACGACGGCGCGCTGGTGATGGATCCGACCGGCGCGGCGCCGCGCTGGCTCCTGTTCAGCTTCGCCGACCAGACCTTCTGAGCTGGCAAACCCACCACCAGATAGCTGGCAAACCCACCACCTGACAGCTGGCAAACCCACCACATGACAGCTGGCAAACCCACCACATGACAGCTGGCAAACCCACCACCTGACGGGCTACTGTCGGGCCATGTCACGAATCCTCGAGCGCCACCTCGCCACCGCCGCGGTGGCGGCGCTGGCCGACACGCGCGTCGTCGCGGTCAACGGGGCGCGGCAGGCCGGCAAGAGCACGCTCGTGCACGCGCTCATGAAGGGCCGCACCGGCGAGGAGCGAACTCTCGACGATGCCACCACGCTCGCGGCGGCCCGCGCCGATCCCAACCGCTTCGTCCGCCACGACGGACTGCTGGCGATCGACGAGATCCAGCGGGCGCCGGAGCTGATGATGGCCATCAAGGCCGTCGTCGATCGCTCGACCGAGCCGGGCCAGTTCCTCCTGACCGGCTCGGCGCGCCTCCTTGGGCTCAGGAAGCTCCCCGACGCGCTCGTCGGCCGCATGGAGACGCTCGAGCTGTGGCCGTTCTCGCAAGGCGAGATCGAGCGCCGACGCGACGGGTTCATCGATGCGGTCTTCGCCGACGAGGTGCGGCTACGCGCGCCGGCGGACGAGGCCCGCGAGGCCTACGTCGAGCGCATCGCCCGTGGCGGGTTCCCCGAAGCGGTCCGCCGGGACGAAGGCCGGCGCGCACGCTTCTTCGCGGCGTACGGTGGCGATCTGGTGGATCGCGACGTGTCCCAGCTCGCCGACATCCAGCGACGCGACGCGCTCCATGGGTTGCTCAAGACGACGGCGGGACGGGCCGCGCAGCTGTTGAAGAACGAGCGGCTCGCGTCGGACGCCGGCTTGCCGACGACCACGCTCGAGCGCTACCTCGCGCTGTTCGAGGAGGTGTTCCTCATCAAGCGGCTTCCGGGCTGGAGCGCGTCGACGACCGAGCGGGCCGTGCGCATGCGCAAGCTCCTGTTCGTCGACAGCGGGCTGTGCAGCGATCTTCAGGGCCGCACCGTCAAGCGGCTCCTGCGGGACGACGCCGCCCTCGGGCCCCTCCTGGAGAACTTCGTCCTCGGGGAGGTGGCACGACAGCTGGGATGGGCCGACACCCGGGCGACGTTGCACCACTACCGCACCCGTGACGGGGTCGAGGTCGACGGCGTGCTCGAGGCCGCGGACGGGCGCATCGTCGGCATCGAGGTCAAGGCGTCCGAGACCGTCCGCGCCGAGGACTTCGCCGGGCTACGGCACCTGCAAGCGCGCGTGCCGAGGCGCTTTCACCACGGGCTGGTGCTCTACACCGGCTCGAAGATCCTGCCCTTCGGCGACCAGCTGCTCGCGGCGCCGATCGCGGCGCTCTGGCGAACCGAGCAGGGCGGGCTCCGACGCTGAGCAGCGAACCGGCTGGCTCGCGTCGCCGAGGTCAGGACTCGACGGTGGCGCGGCTGCCGGGAACGACCAGCGCGCCGATCGCGGCGGCGACGACCGAGCCGAGCACCGGCACCAGCGGCCAGCCGAGCAAGCTGGCGGCGACCAGCCACGGAGCGACCACGAACCCGCCCAGCCACAGCCCGACGTAGGCGCGGCCGGCGCGGGCCACGGCGGCGGCGGGGACCGGCAGCATCGCGGTCGAGCGCGCGAGTTCGACCGGCGGGCGCGCGACCGCGCCGGTGAGCCAGCGGCCGAGCAGGCCGGCGCCGGCGCCGCACCCGACCAGCCACGGCAGCGGCTCGGCCGGCCCCGTGCCACCGACGACGAGCAGGGTCACCGCCAGCGCCACGCCGGCGAACACCACCAGCGGGTAGCGCCGCCGTACCAGGCGCGCGATGCGATCGAACACCGGGCCGGCCTCGGCGCCGAGCCGACCCTTGACCAGCCGCTCGAGCCGGGTCGGCGGGTGGATCTCGAGGTGAGCGTAGGCCTGGCGATCGAGCGCCGCGACCTCGCGCATCGCCAGCGGGTAGACCGCGGGCGCGGCGATCGTGGCGGCGACGCCGGCGATCAAAGCGGCGCCAGCGATGATCGCGATCGCGATTGGCCCGGCGACCTCGCCAGCATCGGTCAGCCACGGCGCGGCGTAGATCACCGCGACGATCACGCCGGCCATGGTCGCACCCGGCACCGCGCCCATCGCGGTCGCGCTCTCGAGCCGAAACTCGCCGGCCACCGACGCCGCCAGCACCTCCATCTTGCCGGCGGTGACCAGCCAGGCAGCGCCCAGGCACGCGCCCGGCACCAGGCCGATGGTCGCCAGGATGAGCGCGCCGGCCAGCGCGAGGCCGCGCAGCCCGCTGGCCGGATCGACCCACGCCACCATCGCCAAGGTCGGCGCGACCACCACGGTCGCCATCGCCGCCGCCCGCGCGGCCCGAACGATCGCGACCCACCACAGCGCCGCGCCGGGGATCGGCAGCCGCGCAAGGATGCCGGCGTCGCGCCGCCAGAACATGCGGTAGGGCGCCGCGAACATGACCGGGACGAAGCCGGCTAGCAGCACCGTCGCCAGGCCGCCGCCCGGCAGCCCGCGCTCGCCGCGCCACCAGCCGGCCCGCTCGCCGGCCAGCGCCGCGCCCGCGACCCCGGCGACCAGCGCCATCGCCCACGGCAGCCACCGCCGACCGCGCCGTGCGCCGTCGAGATCGCCCCAGGCCAGCAGCCAGCGACCGTCGATCGGTCGCGCGGTGCTCACGTCGCTTCCCGGTCGGCGATGGTGTCGACGTACAGGCGCTCGAGGGCGCCCGGGCCGCCGGCGCGCAAGGTCTCCAGCTCGGCGCCGGCGAGGTCGGCGACCAGCTTGCCCTGATCCATCACCACGATCCGCTGGCACAGCCCCTCGGCGACGCCGAGCAGGTGAGTCGACATCAGGACGGCGGCCCCGCGCGCGGCGGCGGCGGACAGCGCGGTCCGGGCTCGGCGCGCGGCGTGCGGATCGAGCCCGTTCAAGGTCTCGTCGAGCAGCACCAGCGCGAGGTCGCCGACCAGCGCCGCCGCCAGGCCGACCCGCTGGCGCATGCCGAACGACAGCTCGCGGCACGGCCGATCGGCGACGCCGCCGAGGCCAAGCTCGGCCAGCAGCGTGCGCTGGCGGGCGCGATCGCGATCGCCGCGGGCCTCGGCCACCAGCGCGAGGTGCTCGGCGACGGTGAAGAACTCGTACAACGACGGCGGCTGATCGGCGAACCCAACCCGCCGCTTGGCCGCCAGCGGATCGCGCGCGAGGTCGACGGTGGCGATCCGGATCGAGCCGCCGCTCGGCATCACCGCGCCCGCGATCGCGAGCAGCGCCGTGCTCTTGCCGGCACCGTTGGGCCCGAGCAGGCCGACGATCTGGCCAGGCTCGACAGCGATCGACAGGTGATCGACCGCGCATCGCCGGCCGTAGTGGACGGTCAGTTGCTCGACGACGAGGGGCTGCACTCGCGTTCGCTCCAGTGGTAGACGACCCGATAGACGACGGTCGCGGTGCCGTGGGCCGGCACGGTGGTGGTCAGCGCGATCTGCTGGGCCGCTTCCTTGGCCACGCCGTCGCCGGTCGAGTGATAGGCCAGGATCCAGCACGGTCCGCGGTACAGGTGCTCGCGGACCAGGACCGAGACCGGCGACGACCGCGCGCTGGTCAAGGTCACCGCGATCTCTTCGTACATGCGCTGGCCGGCGTCGTCGATCACGAAGTCGGTGCGCGCGCGGGCGCCGGTGACCTCGGTGATGCGGCCGACCGCGACCGTCAGGTAGGGCTCGGCGCCGGCGGCCGGCGGCAACAACTCGCCCTCGCCGCGCCAGGTCAGCGCGCCGTCGACGTCGATCGACGCCAGCCGCACCGGCCCGGCTGGCAGCTGGACGTCGGCGATCGCTGCCAGGTCGAGCTTCACGGTCTCGTCGAGCGACGCCGGCCAGCGCCGGACGCCGTACGACGGCGACTCCTCGGGCGGCTGGGTCGTGTGCTCGAGCTCGGCGCCGACCGGATCGTAGACCATCGTCGAGCGCAGCGGCAGCGGCCGGTCGCGCAGCGCCAGCTCGAGCCGCTGCGGGCCGGGCTCGATCGCGTAGCGCCCGGGCAGGCGCGCGACCCGCGGCAGGCCAGCGTCGCCGACCAGCGGATCGGGCGCGGGCCCATCGATCACCGCCAGCGCCGCCCGCTGCCAGCGCCGCCCGGTCTGGTTGTCGACGGTGAGTGCGCCGCGCAACCAGGCGTGGCCGGCGCGATCGACCAGGGTGTAGCTGGCCTGCCAGGTCAGGCGCTGGGTCGGGTAGCGCAGGTGAAACCGGGCCGGGCCGTCGGGGCCCTCGACCTCGACCGTCACCGCCGGCCGGATCGCGCCCGACAGGATCTCCGAGCCGCCGACCAGGTGGATCGTGTCGCCGTCGAGCAGGACCACACCGGTGTCGTCGACGCCGAGCAGCCGGCCGCGCTGGGCCCGGGTCCCGGCCATCGCGGTGACGTCGCGCTGGCCATCGGCGGCGGCCGCGGACCACGCCACCACCCGGACGTCGTCGCTGCGGATCGAGAGGTCAGCGGCCTCGACTCCGGCCGGCAACGGCAACACCGCGCGGTGGCCGGCGACCATGGCGCCGACCTGCTCGTCGACCAGCGCGCGATCGCGGTACAGCACGATCCGGGCGTCGGCCGGCCCACCGTCGCCGCCGGCCCGACCGCGCCCGAGCAGCGCGCAGCCGGCGGTCGCGGTCGCCACCAGCGCCGCGGTCAGGGTGGTGGCCGCCACGATCGGGCGCGCCAGCGTCGCTGTCACCACGAGTACCGGACGGAGTAGCGCACCGCCCGGCTGGCGCCCGCCGGGATCTTCAGCCGGTACTCCTGGGCCTGGCCGTCGGCGCGCACGCCCTTGACGTCCTCGGACAGGATCTGCCAGTTGCGCCACCGGAACAGGTACTCGCGGACCACGACGGCGACCGCGGTCTTGCCGGTGTTCTTGACCTCGACCTTGAGGTCCTCGCGCAGCGCGCGGCCGGTGCCGTCGACCTCGCACTCGACCTGGGTCCGCTCGCCGGTGATCGTGTCGGCGTCGCCGAGCTTGACCCGGATCGTGCCGCTGCCACCGTCGATGCGGAGCTGCTCGTCGCGGGCCAGCAAGGTCTCACCGCCCGAGCGGCGCAGGACCCGCAGCCGACCGGCTGGCAGCGCCGGCCCGGCGCCGTCGAGCTCGAGCGCGACCTCGGCCCGGCCGCCGGTGGCGGCGTAGCCGTAGCAGTCGGACGCCGGGGCGGCGGTGTAGCCCGACGACAGATCGGCGGCGGCCTCGAACACCGTCACCCGCCGGCCGTGGACCCCGGCTCGCCGCGGCGCCAGCTCGACCTGGAGATCGTGATCGGCGGCCAGCTCGATCGGGCGCGGCAGCTTGAAGCCGACGGCCGCGGCCGGCACGCTGGCGGGGTCGCCCGACATGAGCGTGACCTGTGCGCCGTCGAGGTCGAGTCCGCTGCGGTTCGCGATCGTCGCCCAGGCGCTGAAGTCGACCGTGTCGTCGTCGGCGAGCACCGCGGTGTAGCTCGGCGTCCAGCTCAGGCCGTCGGCGTGGTAGCTGACCTCGACCGAGTGGGTCCCGGCCTTGGCCCCGGCCAGGGTCCACAACAGGGTCGGCTCGGTGGCGACGTCGCCGGCGCCGAACTTGAGATCCAGCAGCTGATCGCCGCGCCGGACCAGCTCGATCACCTTGCCGCCGGCGCCGTCGGTCTCGATCACCAGGAAGCCGAACGACACCGCGCGCAGCACGCCGCGGACCTCGCCCTGCTGGAGGGTGACGACGATCGGCTTGCCGAGCTGGTGGGCGAGCAGCTCGTCGGGCCGGCTGTGATCGCCGAGCAGGCGCTGCTCGACCACCGCGGCGGCCGGGTCGGTCAGGCTGCGGACCACGACGGTGGTGGGATCGATCGTGGCCGCGACCCCGGAGAACCGGGCGCCGCCATCGGCGCCGACGTCGACGTCGCGGCGCTGGACCACGAACGCGGCGGTCGGCCCCGCGGCCAGGCCGTAGCCCTGACCGCCGCCGCTGGCGCTCCAGATCGACACCGCGAGCTGAGCGTCGCGACGCTCGGCCAGGGCGTGGCCGGCGAGCCCGAGGACCAGCGCGGCCAGCGCGCCGCCGACCAGCGAGCGAGACGTCTTCATCGCGGGGAGCATATCGCAGCGGCAGATGGTTGGCCCGATCAGGACAGACCCCGGACCTGATCCGTGATCCCGGGCCCCGGAGTCACTGTTGAACGCTCGCTGGCGCTCGCTTGGGCGGGGAGCATATCGCAGCGGCAGATAGTTGGCCCGATCAGGACAGACCCCGGACCTGATCCGTGATCCCGGGCCCCGGAGTCACTCTTGAAGGCTCGCTGGCGCTCGCTTGGGCGGGCAGCATAGCAGGGCGCCCCCGGGGGCGCGGTCGCCCGACGGCTCGGATATAGTCCGCGCGTGGTCGCGACCTCGCCCACCCCGGCGCCGACGCGCGCCCTCGCTCCCTGCGGCCCCGACGACGTCCCCGGGCTGTCCGGGCGCGATCACGAGCGCGACGAGCTGGTGCGGCTGCTGACCGGCGAGGACTTTCGCGCCGGCCTGCTCTACGGCGAGAGCGGGGTCGGCAAGACGTCGCTGGTGCTGGCGGCGGTGGTGCCCCGGCTGCGCGAGCGCGAGGTCCAGGTCCTGGTCTGCGACGATCCGCTGCGGCCCGGCGAGTCGCTGGCGGCCGCGATGATCGCGACCGGCGCGCGGGCGACCCCGGGCGAGGCGCCGTCGGCGTTCCTGGCCCGCGCGGTGGCGGCCGCCAACCCCGGCGACCTGTTCGTGTTCGTGATCGACGACGTCGACCGGGCCCTGGCCGACGGCGATGACAAGCGGATCCAGGAGCTGGCCGAGCTGTACGCGCGGGTGGTGGGGCGGTCGGCCGGGCGCGCCCGCTTCCTCTACGTGTGCCCGTCGGAGCGGGTCCACCTCCTGGCCCACCTCGAGCGCCGCACCGGCTCGCTGTTCCCGCCGGCCACGCGCTTCGAACTCGGCCGGCTGACCGAGGCCGCCGCCGCCACGATCGCCGTGGCCGCGCTGGGCGATGGTGGCAAGGCCGCCCCACCGACCGCGCTGGCCGAGGCCATCGCCCACGATCTCGATCGCGGCGGGGTGCTGCCGCTCGAGCTGCGGCTGGCCTTGCTGGCGGTGCACGAGCTGCGGCTGGGCTCGGTCGCCGGCCTCCACCGCGCCGGCGGCACCGGCGAGCTCGAACGGCTGTGGCTGTCGGCCTTGGCCCGCCAGGGCGGCGACGAGCGCACCGGCCTGCGGGTGCTGGCCGAGCTCACCGGCGAGCGGCCGAGCAACAGCGCCGCGATCGGCAAGCGGCTGGGCTTAGCGGTCGAGGTGGTCGAGCGCGCGCTGCGGGCGTTCGCCGACCACGGCGCCGCGCTGCTCGTCGACGACGGCTGGGCCCTGCCGCACCCGGCCCTGGTCCCGCGGGTGCGCGAGCTGACCGCACCCGCCCGGGCCGCGGCCCGCCGCGCCCACGAGCTGCTCGGCGCCCGCACCGCCGGTGGCGAGCGGCTGCGGCTGCGCGAGCTGTGGACCGTGCACAGCGAGGGCGTCGCACCGACGTCCGTCGAGGAGCGCGCGCTCCTGGCCCGCTCCCATCGCTTCTACCGGCTGGCGCTCGCGGGCGCGGCCCTGGCCCCGATGGCGCTGTTGATCCTGCTGTGGTCGCTGCAGCGCGGCCACGGCTACCTCGATCTCCGCCATCGCCCGGGCGGCGATCGCGTGGTGCTGCGCGCCGGCCGGGCCGGGCTGTCGGCCTTCGACTGGATGCCGAGCTCGCCCGGGTTCGGCGACGTCATCGCCGATACCGGCCTGACCCGGGCCATGGTCGCGCCCCGGGCCTGGCGCGCGATCGCCACGGGCGACGTCGGCGGCACGCTCGGCGGCTGGGAGCGCGAGCTCGACCGCGTGATCGAGCCGCGCCTGGCCGGCCTCATCGCCTACGCCGCCGGTGACGACGACGCCCTCACCCGCCTGCGCGCGCTGGCCACCGATCCCGACAGCCTGGCCGAGCTCTTGACCGCGCTGCGCCCGATCGCGCGCGGCACGCCGGCCGAGGTCGCGCTGGTCGAGGAGTCCCTGGCCAACGCGCCGGCCGGGGTCCAGCAGGCCGCGGTCGCCGTCGCGGGCGCCACCGCCAGCCGCCACCCCGAGGCCTACCAGGCGACGCTGGTCCGCGCGCTCACCGCCTCCGATCCCGAGCTGCGCCGGATCGCCTTCGCCGCGGTCCGCGACCTCGATCGCGCGCATGCGCAGGCCCTGTACGGCGCCGCGCTCGAGCGCGATCCCGAGCCGACGATCAAGCGCGAGCTGCAGCTCGAGGTCGCCGGGGACGTCCAGCCGTCGGCGGCGCTGGCGCCCGACGGCGCGGTCAAGGTCCTGCTCGATCCCGACGCCAACCCGGCCATGCGCGACCGGGCCAAGGCCCAGCTCCGGCGCAGCTTCGCCGGCGATCTGCCGGCCGCGCGCAAGCTGGCCGCGCAGCTGATCGGCGACGAGCGCGCCGCCACCGACGCCCGGGTCTACGCGATCGGCCTGGTGCTCACCGAGGGCGCGGTCCCGGCCGGCGGTGAACCCGCGCTCCTGCCCGCGCTGCAGGCCGCCCTCGCGTCCCACACCGACGCGGTCCGGGCCGCCGCCCTGCCGCTCCTGGCCCAGGTCGCGCCAGCCGAGGCGCTGGCCGAGCTCGGCCGCCTCGATGGCGATCGCAACAGCCGGGCCCTGCGGGTCGGCCTGGCCCTGGCCTGGGGCGGCGTCGGCCGCACCCACCCCGAGCCGGCGCGCGCGGCCCTCGATCGCTTGCTCAAGGACGAGTCGATCGAGGTGCGGGCCGCCGCCGCCGAGGGCTACGGCTACCTCGGCCGCACCGCACAGGAGACGCTGCTCCACCTCATCAAGTTCGAGCGGCTCGAGATCGGGGCCGGCGCGGCCCGCGGCATGATGCACTCGGCCGAGGTCGGGGCCTCGGCGCCGGTCGCGATCGACGGCATCGCCCAGCTGTGGAAGCGCCAGGGCAAGGCCCGGCGCGAGGCGGCGGCGGTGTTCGCCGACATGGCCCGCGACCGCCCGGGGCCGATCATGAACTACCTGGTCGCGGCCGCCCGCACCCCCGACGACAGCGACCTCCACCCGATCGGCACGATCGGCCTGTGCCACGCCGCCAACCTCGGCAACCCCGAGGCTCGCCGCCAGCTGCTCAAGGTCACCGATGATCCGTCGTCGGAGGTCCGCCGGCTGGCGATCCGCTGCGTCGCCGACGCGCCCGACGCCGCCAAGAACGGCCTGCCGGTGGCGACCAAGCTGATGAAGGACGTCGATCCGACGATCCGGGCCGAGGCCGCGCGGGTGATCGCGCTGTCGGCGGGCCGGGGCGGCAAGGTCGCGGGCGGCGTCGCCGACGCCCTGGTCGGCCTGCTCGACGACGGCGATCGCGAGGTCCGGATGATCGCCACCCACGCCATCGGCGGCCTCGGCCCCGACGCCCCAGGCGCGGCGGTGCCGGCGATGGTCCGCGCGTTCGCGCGCGGCGACGAGGGCGAGAAGCTCGCGCTCCTGCGCGCCGGCCAGGTGATCGGCGCCGACGATCGGATCGCGGTCGCGATCAGCGACGGCTCGCCGCTGGTCCGGGTCCAGGCGGTCGACACCGCGCTGGCCACCGGGGTCCGGGCCGGCACCACGGTGTCGGCGGCGCTGGCCGACGCCGATCCCGAGGTCCGCCGCGCCGTGCTCGATCGCCTCGACGACGCCAAGGACAAGCTCGAGCCGGCCGCGCTCGATCGCGCGCTGGCGCTGGCGGTGCGCGATCCCAACCCCGAGCTGCGTCAGCTCGCGCTCACCACCGTGGCCCGGGTCGCGCCCAAGGACGCGGTCGCGGCCCGGCTGGGCCACACGCTGGCCGCGCGCGCCGAACGCGAGCGCGCCCAGGCCGCCGCCGCGACGATCGGCCTGGTCGAGCGCGACGCCCCGCTGGCGGTCAAGCTCCTGACCCCGCTGCTCGCCGATCCGTCGCACGACGTCCGGGTCGCGATGCTGGCGTCCCTCGGCTCGGCCTACGCGACCATCAACTCGCCCGAGCAGCTCGCCCATCTCCTGACCAGCGCCGAGGGCGACGCGATGGCCCGCCTGGCCGCCACCGCCGGCTTCATCATGCTGGCCCGCACCGACGCCGGCCGCGACGCCGCCAGCCGCGCGCTGACCCGCATCGCCCAGCGCGGGCCGGTGATGGCCCGCCGCACCGCCCACCTCGCGCTCGGGCTCATCGCGCACCAGGCCGACGGCATCGCGTTCCTCGAGCAGCTCGTTCCGTAGCTCAGGACGCGGGCGTGGCCGGGGCGCTGTGGTTGACGATCACGGTCGTCGTGATCCCGCCGCGGACCCAGAACTTGCCGGTCACCGTCGCCCGCCGCGGCGCGATCGCCGCCACGAGGTCGTCGCAGATCTGGTTGGTGACCGCCTCGTGGAACGCGCCCTCGTCGCGGTAGCTCCACAGGTACAGCTTGAGCGACTTGAGCTCGACGCACAGCCGATCGGGCACGTACTCGATCGTGATCGTCGCGAAGTCGGGCTGTCCGGTGATCGGACACAGGCAGGTGAACTCGGGGCAGTCGAAGAGGATCTGGTAGTCCCGCCCGCCGCGCGGGTTGGGGAAGGTGTCGAGGCTGCGGCCAGGCCGGGTCGTCATCGCCGGTCATCTAGCACGATCCCGAGCCGTCGCGGGTGTCAGGTCGTCAGGTGCTCGACGAGGATCTTGATCCCGAGGCCGAGCAGGGCCAGCCCGCCGATGACCTCGACGCCGGCCCGGAACCGTGCCCCCAGCCGGCGGCCGAGCTCGACCGCGGCCAGGCTGGCGACGAACGTGACCCCGGCGATCATCGCCAGGGTCACCGGCGGCCACGGCGACAGGAGCGGCACGGTCACGCCCGCGGCGAGCGCGTCGATGCTGGTCGCGATCGCCATCACCACCAGCGGGCCCAGCGCGAACGGATCGGCGGCCGTCACCGGGTCGGCGGCGTCGTCACCGGCGGCCGCGCTGCGCGCCTCCCACAGCACCCGCAGGCCCAGCCCGACCAGCAGCACGAACGCGATCCAGTGATCGTAGCGCTCGAACCGGGAGCCGAGCCCGGCGCCCGCGGCCCAGCCCAGCGCCGCCATCCCGCCCTGGAAGCCGCCGAACAGGCCGGCGACCTTCAGGCCGTCGCGCAGCCTGACGCGGTCGGCGATCAGCCCGCGCACCGCCGCCACCGCGGTGGCATCGGCCGCGAGCGCGAGCGACAGGATCATTGCAGCCAGCACGGAATCGAAGAGTGCCATGTGCACGCACATTGGCGTGGGCTGCCCGACACATCTTCGACGGCGCGCTCGCCAAACGTGGGAGCCCACACGTTCGAGGCCCAGCGCTACCCCGGTCGATACCGACCGCCGCCGTGCTGTGGCGCCATAAGGGACGGAGCCACCCATGTCGATGACCCCGATGCCTGGCCAGATGACCGAAGCGCCCTTCGACGAGACCGCCACGTTCCGCCGGGCCCGGCAGGCGCTCGAGCTGCAGCGCTGGAGCGACGCCCGCGCGCTCTTGCTGCGGCTCGCCACCCGCTCGCCGAACACGACCCAGTACCGCTCGCTGCTGGCCTACGCCCGCGGCCAGGAATCGCTCGACGCCGGCGACGAGGCCCGCGCGCGCGACGAGTGGCGGCGGGCCCTGACCCTCGATCCGACCCTGGCGGACGCCCGGCGCGCCCTGGCCGCCCGGGGCCGGTCCCGGTCCTGGGTCGATCGCCTGCTCGGCCGCGACTGAACGGCGCGCTTGCGCCAGTCCGACGACCGGATTTCCGAGCGCCGGCGCGGCCGATCGTCGCACCCGCGGTTGCGGCGCTGGCCGATTCCATCGATGCTCGCTCGATGCGAGCCCTGGTCGGCCTCTGTAGTCTCGCCGGCGTCCTGACGCTCGCGGCGCCAGCCCGGGCCGGCGGCTTCGGCGTCCCCGAGTACGGCGCCCGCCGCACCGGCATGGGCGCGGTCATCGGTCGACCGGACGAGCCCGCCGCGGTGTTCCACAACCCGGCCGGCCTCGTCCTGCTGCCCGGGCTGCACCTGTACGTGTCGATGGGCGGCGCGCTCCTGCGCACCGAGTTCCAGCTCCGGCCGTGGGATCGCAGCGACGAGTTCATCGACACGCCGGTCGGCGCCGACGGCTACTACCCGACGGTGCGCCCGACCCGCGCCGCCGCGGTCATCCCGATGATGGTCGCGACCTACGAGGCCGTGCCCCACCGGCTCTATCTCGCGCTGTCGACCTACGTGACCAACGCGACCGGCGCCGCCTTCGACAAGGACGCGGTCACCCAGTACCACCTGATCGACGGCTACGTGGTGTCGCCGCTGGTCCAGGTCAGCGCCGCCTACCGCTTCAACCGGATCTGGAGCGTCGGCGCCGGCCTCGGCGCGCTCAACGTCCGCATCCACGGCAAGCGCTACGTCTTTCCGATCCTCGACACCGACAGCGATCCGTCGACGCCGCCGTTCGATGCCACCTCGATCGTCGGCACCAAGCCGTCGCTCACTCTCGACGGCAGCGACTGGAAGCCGGCCTGGAACCTCGGCGTCCTCGCCCAGCCGACGAAGAAGCTGTCGCTCGGCGCGGCGCTGATCGGCAAGGTGAGCCCGGTGCTCGAGGGTGACATCAAGCTGGTCTACAGCGACCAGATGGGCAACCCCACGCCGGAGAACACCTTCAACGGCATCGCCCGCACCACGATGCTGTTGCCGTGGACGTTCCACGCCGGCGCCAACTACGACGTTCATCCCAAGCTCGAGGTCGGCTTCGACTTCCGCTACTGGCTCTACCGTCAGTACAAGACCCAGCACACCGACATCGACGGCATCGCCCTGGTCAGCCAGCTCAACACGCCGAAGAACTTCCACGACGCGGTCCAGCTGTCGGGCGGCGTGCGCCTGCACGGCCTGGCCGCGGCGCCCGGCCTCGAGCTGATGCTCGGCGGCCACTACGACAAGACCCCGGCGCCGCCGCAGACCGTCACCCTCGATCAACCGACCTTCAGCCACGCCGCGATCCGCAGCGGCCTCCGCTACTCGGTCGGCCGTTACCGGCTGGGCGCGACCTACCTGCACCAGTGGTTCTTCATCCCGACGGTGAACGACAGCCTGACCTTCCCGCCGTCCAACTTCCGCGCCCACGGCAGCAACAACATCGTCACCCTCACGTTCGAGGCCACCCTGGGGCGGCCATGACCGCGCCGCGACCGTCGATCCCGGTCCGCGGCCGGCCCGCCGACGAGCTGCTCGACGAGCTGGCGGCGATGGCCAAGGCCGACACCGACTGGAAGCACGGCCGCGTGTTCTCGCTCGTCTATCACGCAGGCGACGCCCACACCGCGCTGCTGGCCCGGGCCCACGCACTCTACGCCAGCGCCAACCTGCTCAACCCGATGGCGTTCCAGAGCCTGCGCCGGATGGAGTCGGACCTGACCCAGATGGCGGCGTCGCTCATGCACGGGCCGGCCACCACCGTCGGCGCGGTGACCTCGGGCGGCACCGAGTCGATCCTGGTCGCGGTCGCCGCCTATCGCGATCGCGCGCGCCAGCACCGGCCGTGGATCCGCCGGCCCGAGATTGTCTGCGCCCGCACCATCCACCCCGCTTTCGACAAGGCCGCGCACTACTTCGGCGTGCGGTTGCACAAGGTCGACGTCGACGACGATCAGCGGCTCGACGTCCGCGCGCTCGGCAAGGCGCTCGGCCCGCGCACGATCGCGATCGTCGCGTCGGCGCCGCAGTACCCGCACGGCGTGCTCGATCCAATCGCGGAGGTCGGCGCGCTGGCGACCCGGCACAAGCTGCCGCTGCACGTCGACGCCTGCGTCGGCGGCTTCGTCACGCCGTGGCTCGAGAAGCTGGGCCGGCCGACGCCACCGTGGGACTTCCGGGTGCCGGCGGTGACATCGATCTCCGCCGACCTCCACAAGTACGCCTACGCCGGCAAGGGCGCGTCTGTGCTGCTGTGGCGGTCGATGGCCGACATGCGCCACCAGTTCTTCGTCGCCGCCGACTTCCCGGGCGGCATCTACGCGTCGCCGACGTTGATCGGCACCCGGCCGGGCGGACCGATCGCGGCGGCCTGGGCCGCGCTGCACGGCCTCGGCGAGGACGGCTACCTGCGGCTGGCGCGCGAGGCGGTCGGCGCCGCCGATCGGATCCGGGCCGGCATCGTCCGCATCCCCGGGCTGCGGCTGATCGGCGCCGGCGACGGCACGATCGTGGCGTGGGGCGCCGCGGCCGGCGGGCCCGATCCCTATCGCATCGCCGACGAGCTCGAGGCCCGCGGCTGGACGATCGATCGCACCCAGCACCCGGCCGGCGTCCACCTGACCTGCACCGCCAACCACGCCGCGGTCGTCGACGACTACCTGGCCGACGTCGCGGCCGCGACCGCCGAGGTGATCGCCCACCCCGAGCAGGCCGGCACCGGCGCGGCGCCGATGTACGGGATGATGGCGAAGCTGCCGGTCCGCGGCCTGGTCAAGCGCGGCGTGCGCGGCATGCTCGAGGCGATGTACGCGCCCGGCGCGGTGGTGCCCGACCTCACCGGCGGTGCCGACGATCGCCTGGGCAAGCTGCTGGCCAAGCACGGGCCCAAGATCGACCGGGCGCTCGACGCCGTGGCGGCGGTGCGCGCGCGCCTGAAGCGGACGAAGAAGTGACGGTGGGAGCGCGACGACGATGACCCGGCGGCTGGCGTGCGCGCGGTTCATGCAGGAGTCGAACGCGCTGTGCCCGGTACCGACCGAGCTGGTCGACTTCGAGGACAGCCACTACCTGGTCGGCGACGCGCTGCAGGCGGCGCTGCGCGACGGCGGCCACGAGGTCGCCGGCTTCTTCCGCAAGGCCGAGCTGGCCGGGTTCTGCGATGGGGTCGCCGCCCGCGGCGATGTCGTGCCGGTGCCGCTGATGTCGGCGTGGGCGTCGTCGGGCGGGCCGCTGTCACGGGCGTGCTTCGACGAGCTCCTGAGCCGGCTCACCGACGGCCTGCGCGCGGCCCGCGCCGACGGCGGGCTCGACGGCGTGTACCTGGCGCTGCACGGCGCGCTCGGGGTCCACGGCCTGCGCGATCCCGAGAGCGTGATCATCCGCGAGGCGCGCGCGGCGGCCGGGGCGCCGGTGGTGGTCAGCCACGATCTCCACGCCAACCTGACCCGGGCGCGGGTCGAGGCCGCCGACGCGATCGTCGGCTACCAGACCAACCCCCACCGCGATCACGCGCGCACCGGCAAGAAGGCCGGCGAGCTACTGGCCGGCCTCGTCGCCGGCGAGCTGCGGCCGACGGTGGCGTGGCGCACGCTACCGCTCCTGCTCGGCGGCGGCAAGACCCTCGACTTCCTGGCGCCGATGCGGGCCGTGTTCCAGCGGATGCGCGTCGCCGAGCGGCGCGGCGAGGCCGTGTCGACGTCGACGTTCATGGTCCACCCGTGGAACGACGATCCGGCGCTGGGCTGGTCGACCCTGGCGATCACCGATCGCGATCAGGCCGGGGCCGAGCGGCTCGCCGACGAGCTGGCCGAGCTGTGCTGGGCTCGCCGGCACCAGCAGCCGCCCACGTTCCTGTCGCCGGCCGAGGCGATCACGGCGGCGCGCGCGGCCCGGGTCCGGCGCAAGCTCGGCGTCGTCATGATGTCCGACGCCTCGGACGTGGTGACCGCGGGCGCGCCCGGCGACTCGACCCACCTCCTGCGGGCGCTGCTGGCCGACGGCGGCGGCCTGCTGACCTACGCCGCGGTCCGCGACCCGTCGGCGATTGCGACCCTGTGGCCGCACGCCGCCGGCGACGTCGTCGAGTTGACGATCGGCGGCAGCCTCGATCCGGTCAGCGGTCCGCCGCTGCCGGTCACGGCGACGATCGCGAGCAAGCACGATCGGCCCGGCTTCCGGCGAGTCGTCGTGCTCGCCATCGAACACCTGCGCGTGGTCGTCACCGAGGGCCCGGCGATGGTGATGCGGCCCGCCTTCTACCAGGACCTCGGCCTGTCGATCTGGGCCGCCGACGTCGTGGTGGTGAAGAACTTCTTCCCGTTCCTGCTGTTCTTCGCGCCCTACAACCGCAAGACCCTGTTCGTGCGGACCCGCGGCTCGACCGACTTCGACGCCGCCTACGTCCTCGAGTTCGACGGGCCGATCCATCCCCGCGACGTCGTCGACGAGTGGCGGTCGCGCGATCGGGTCCGTCGCGGCCTGGCTGACGGGTAGCGGTCCTCAGGCGCCGCGACCGCGCGCGCTGGCGGCGAGGACGATCCGGAAGCTCACCGCGCCATCGTCGCGGTTGGCGGCGGTGATCGACCAGCCCAGGTAGACGCTCAGCGAGCGCGCGAGGGCCAGGCCGACTCCGGCGTGACCACCGCGGCCGGTGCGGGTCGGGTCGCCCCGCCACAGCCGATCGAACACCCGTGGCAGATCCGCGGCCGGGATCGGCGGGCCGCTGTCGAGGACCTCGAGCACGGCGCCGTCGTCGGCCGACAGCTCGATCCAGCCGCCGGGCTCGGTGTACTCGGCGGCGTTGGCCAGGAGGTTGCCGATCACGATCGTCGCCAGCGCGCGATCGGTGGTGACCATGGCCTCGGCCGCGAGCCGGTTGCGCAGCTCGAGCCCGCGCGCGGTCGCGGTCGCGGCGTGGGCCCGCCAGCTCGACTCGACCAGCGTCCGCAGCGCGACCGGCGCCGGAGCGGCGGCCAGCTGGCCGCGGTCGGCGCGGGCCAGCGCCAGCAGGCTCTCGATCAGGCGGGTCATCTCGCCGACGACGTCCAGGGCCCGGGTGGTGGCGGCGCGGTAGGCGTCGGTGGTGGTCGCGGTGAACTCGGCGACCTCGAGCAGCGCCCGCAGCCCGGCCAGGGGCGTGCGCAGCTCGTGGCTGACGTCGGCGGTGAACTGGCGCTCGCGCGCAAACGCCGCATCGAGCCGGCCCAGGAGCTGGTTCAGCTTGGCGACCGGGGCCGCCAGCTCGCGCGGCGGTGCCGGCAGCTCGACCCGGGTGGCCAGGGTGTCGCCATCGATGGCCTCGAGTTGCTGGCCGAGCCGGTCGAGCGGGCGGACGCCAAGGCCGATCAGCCAGGTGGTGATCGCGGTCGCCACGAGCAGCGCCAGCACGCTCGTCGCCACGAACCAGCGGCGCGCGGTCGCCAGCGCCGCGGTCATGTCCTCGGTGCCCTCGGCCAGCACCAGAGTGCATGGTGCCGCCGAGCTGCCGTCCTCGCGGCGCGGCACGAACCGGTAGGTGTGGGCCCGGCCGGCGCGGCCGTCAGGCAGGGTCACCCCGGCGATGGATCCGGCCGGCGGGCGGGGTAGATCAGCCGCGCCCAGCGATCGCGAGCGCGCCAGCACGGTGTCGTCCGGGCACCAGGTCTCGACGTAGATCGCGCGGGCGTCGTCGGCCGCCGGTGGCAGCTCCATCTCGTAGCCGTCCTGGTCGTGCTCGACCAGCGCCGACCAGGCCTGGGCCCGCTGGCGGAGGCCGCCGTCGAACTGGCGGGCGGCGGCCCGCTCGACCACCTCGAAGACCACCAGCGCGAACCCGAGCACGACCGCCGCCACCAGGCCGACCACCGCCAGCGTCAGCCGGCGCCGCAGCGACCACGCGGTCACGGTGCCTCGTCGAGCACGTAGCCCTGGCCGCGCCGGGTGTGGATCAGCTTGCGCTGGTGACCGTCGTCGAGCTTGCGCCGCAGGTGGCTGACGTAGACGTCGAGGACGTTGGAGTTGGGCTCGGCGGCGAAGTCGTAGACGTGCTCCCACAGCTCGCCGCGTGACACCACCTGACCGGGCCGGTGGGCCAGGTACTCGAGCAGCGCGTACTCGCGCGCCGACAGCGCGATGACCTGGCCGCCGCGCCGGACCGCGCGGGCCACGGTGTCGACCTCGAGATCGCCGATGCGCAGGATCGGATCCAGCCGCTCGTAGCGTCGTCGGACCAGCGCTCGGATCCGGGCCAGGAGCTCGGCGAACGCGAACGGCTTGACCAGGTAGTCGTCGGCGCCGAGGTCGAGGCCGAGGACCCGGTCCTCGACGGTGTCCTTGGCGGTGAGGACCAGGACCAGCGACGGGTTGCGCTCACGCCGGAGCTGGCGCAGCAGGTCCTGGCCGCTCAGCCCCGGCAGCATAAGGTCGAGCACGATCGCGTCGTAGGCGTGGTTCTGCGCGTACCACAGGCCCTCGGCGCCGTCGCCGGTGGCGTCGACCGCGTAGCCGACCGCGCCGAGCCCGACCGTGAGCGCCTCGCGGATCGGCGGGTAGTCCTCGACGATCAAGATCCGCATCAGTCGTCGTGGCCCGCGCGATCGTGGTCGTCGTCCTCGTCGTCCTCGTCGTCCTCGTCGCCGTGGTCACTCACCACCGTCCCGGCGGCGTCGATCAGCAGCTCGACCGTGCCGGTGGCGGTCGTCACCTCGACCTCGAACATGACGCCGGTCGCGGTCACGACCACCTCGGCCTCCTTCACTGACCCGCGCGCGGTCGCGGCCGCGGCCACCGCGGTCGGCAGCGCGGCGATCGGAAGCCCGACCTCGGTCCCGAGCAGCGTCCCGCGGGCATCGACCTCGACCGAGATCTCGGTCCGAGCCTCGCCCTCGTAGGTCGGCGCGCTGGCCGGTCCGTCGACGTCGATCGCGGCCTCGGCGCCGAGCAACGCGGCGATCCGGGCCCGGACCAGGTCGGGGGCGTCGACCGCGCGCGGGCGGGTGGCCGGCCGCGGCGATGACGCGCAGGCCGAGAGCAGCAGACACGACGCGAGGATCGACGATGGGCGCATGGTGAGCGGACGGTAGGATCGCGATCGTGAACGTACCGTGAACCGTCGCGTTCATGCTGCTGTCATGGAGCCGCCGCTATCGTCCTGGCATGCGCCTCGTCGCCCTGTCCGCCCTGCTCCTCGCCATCGCCGCCCCGGCCGACGCCCAGCCGGTCCCGCCGAACCCGACCCCGCCGGTCGAGCCCACGGTCGAGCCGCCACCGGGACCCGACCCGACCCCGCCGCCCAGCCCGGGCAAGCATCACCGGCGCGACCGGCCGGCCAAGCCGGTCAAGCCGCGCCACCGCAAGGTCCACGTCAGCGGCTACCTCACGGCGCTCTACAAGTTCCGCATCGAGCAGAACGGCGACGGGATCCACGACCCCGACGCGTTCCGGCTCGGCAAGGCGACGGTCCGGGTCTCGGGCCGGATCGATCGCCGCTTCGGCTACGTCGTCGAGATCGATCCGCGCTCGCCGACCATCCTCGGCGTGCTGCGCGATGGCTACGTGACGCTGCGCCTGCTGCGCGGCCACGAGGTCCGCCTGGGTCAGCAGAAGACCCCGTTCGGCTACGAGAACTGGCAGGGCTCGACCACCCTCTACACCGTCAGCCGCGCCGAGGAGTCGGAAGGCCTCGGCCGCGGCGTCACCCACCGCGACCTCGGCATCGGCCTGGTCGGCAAGATCAAGGTCACCGACGATCTCCGGGTCGAGGACGCGGTCGCGCTGGTCAACGGCGCTGGCTTCGGGGTCCAGGCCGACGACACCCAGATGAAGAACCTGTGGGCGCGGATCGGCGTCCGCTACCGACCCGGCGCCGGCGAGCTGGTGGTCCACGCCGGGCTGTCCGGCGCGATCGGCGACCAGATGGGCGAGCCCGACCCCGGCCCGCCGGTGGTGCCGGCCAAGCGGTTCGGCTTCCGTCGCCTCGGCGCCGACCTCGAGATCGATCAGCGCTGGTTCTACGCGAGCACCGAGGCCGCGATCGGCTGGACCGAGACGCCGGCCGAGTCGGGCAACGTCGAATCGCAGCTGGCGTACTCGGTCCTGGTCGCGGGCAAGAGCCGATGGCACGTCGGCCCCGTGATCCGCTACGACGCCGACGACGGCGCCAGCTTCCGGCGGATCACGGCCGGCGGCTACTGGGGCGAGCCCGCCGCCAAGGCGCGCGCGCTGCTCGACTACGAGTGGTTCGAGGACGACGCCGGCGCCCACGACGGCCGGGTCACCGCCGAGGTGATCGCGAAGTTCTGAGCCGCGTCCCTGGCTGTGCGAGCTGGACCGTCGCGGCGCGCAGCGCGCGGGCGAGGTTGCCGACGACCCGGCCGAGGTGGGCCATGGTCTCGGCCTCGGTCGCGCCCCAGGCCCAGAAGGAGAGGATGAGCTGCTCGCCGAGCTGGGCGTGCTCGGGCCCCGGCAGGCCGCGATAGCGGACCGGGATGACCGTGGTGCCGACCGCGCCCAGCGCGAACGTCCGATCGTGGGTGGCGAGATCGACGTGGATCGCGCGGGTGAAGGCGGCCACCAGCGCCGGGTCCTGGTTGCAGGGCAGGTCGCGGAACAGCACCGCGACCCGCCCGGTGCACTCGAGGGATCGCGCCCGCGACGCGCCCGGATCCGGGCGCGGGCCGTCGAACGCGCAGTCGTTGGTCTCGAGCGGCGACACGGGGCCGTTGAGCCACTCGATCAGGACCTGGAGCTGTTCGATCGCCGGGTAGCGCCGCCACGGCACCAGGTCCTCGAGCGCGGTCCGGATCAGCTCGGGATGGGCGCGGAGATCGTGATAGCGAGCGGCCGGATCATCGGCCGCGTCGATCCAGGGATGCGATCGGGGCGCGGTGAACGACGCGCCAGCGTACTCGTAGGACTTCATGGGCGGGGGGCACCGGATCGCCGCCCGGCTGCGACCTTCGCACGATGATCGCCCGCGCAGCGGCGCCGTGGTGGGCTTCGTCCCGGTCCGGGCGGTCGGCACTGGCCGCGCGATCAGGTGGGTGATGATCGCACCGCGCCAGGATCACGCCGGGCGCGCTGAATCTCGATCATGCGCGGCACTGGCGATCACCGTCGCATCGCGGGCGAGCGTCGTGCCATCGAAGTCGGCGTCCGGATCCCCCCGTCGACGAGAAACCGGGGCGAAAGCTGGCCCGCTGGATCCGTGACTGATAGTGGAGATCGACGATGTCGGGACTGCCACCGTCGGCAACGATCGATCGCGG